>CACYLQ010000128.1 GCA_902775195.1 uncultured Pseudobutyrivibrio sp. | reverse complement strand
GATGGAAAGGTATATAAGGTAGGCATTATTCAGTATGTGGATGATGCATCTTTAAATCAGATTGTTGCAAATGTGGAAAGCCAGTTAGATGCAATCGGCAAGGAAAAGGGCTGCACATTTGATTACAGTAACTATTATTACAATGGCCAGGCTGATGCCACTACTATCAATCAGATAGTGACAGAGCTTATCAATGATGAGGTTGATGTGCTTGTTCCAGTAGCAACACCTACAGCCATGATTTGCCAGTCTGCAACAGAGGACAATCAAATTCCTGTAGTTTTTGCAGCAGTATCTGACCCAGAGGCAGCAGGTCTTGTTGAATCTAACGACAAGCCAGGTGCTAACGTAACTGGTACATCAGACGGTCTTAACACAGAGGCAGTTTTCGATTTAATCTTTGAGCAGGACAGAGACATCCAGAAGGTTGGTCTTCTTTATGATAAGAGCCAGGACGCATCTGCAGGTCCTATCAAGGACGCTAAGAAGCTTCTTGATGCAGCAGGTGTTGAATATGTTGAAAAGACAGGAACAACTAACGATGAGGTTATGCTTGCAGCAGACGCTTTAGTAGCTGAGAAGGTGGATGCAGTGTTCACTCCTACTGATAACACAATCATGAAGTGTGAGCTTGCTATCTATGAGAAATTCATCGATGCAGGTATCCCTCATTATTGCGGTGCTGATTCATTTGCACTTAACGGTGCTTACTTAGGATATGGCGTAAATTACGCTACACTTGGCAAGGAAACAGCTAACATGGTTGCAGAGGTATTGGTAGATGGCAAATCTCCAGCAGAGCTTCCAGTTAAGCTTCTTGATAACGGTACAGCTACAGTGAACACAGAAACAGCAGCTGCCCTCAATCTAGATTATGCCAAGCTTAAGGACATGTGCGACGGCTTCGTTGAAGTACAGACAGCGGAGGAGTTTGAGTAATGTCTAGTATTTTTACAGTTTCGATTTTCATGAGTGCATTGGAACTAGGGTGTATATACGCCCTAGTTGCATTGGCACTTTTTATTTCTTTTACAATTCTTAATATCGCAGATCTTACTACAGATGGATGCTTCACCTTAGGCTGTGCAGTGGGAGCAATGGTGTCTCTTGCGGGCCATCCATTCTTAGCCCTTTTTGCTGCTATGCTTGCCGGTGTTTGTGCAGGCTTTGTAACAGCTTTTCTTCAGACCAGACTTGGGGTAGAATCTATTCTTGCAGGTATCATCGTAAACACAGGATTATACACAATTAATATTGCTGTAATGGGATTTTCTTCCATTGCAAATCTTTTCGGCTGCGACACAGTATTCTCTCTTGGAAAGGATACATTAGGCGCAGGCTTCATTGGAGATTGGTACAAGGTTGTAATCGTAATTGCAATCGTTGTTATCATATCAATTGCCCTTTGGTGGTTCCTTGGCACCACTCTTGGAATGTCCATCAGAGCCACAGGCGATAACGCTGATATGGTAAAATCATCTTCAATCAATCCAACACTGACAATCACGGTTGGACTTTGTATTGCGAACTCACTGACAGGTCTTTCTGGTGCCCTTATTGCTCAGTACCAGAAATCTGCAGATATCAATATCGGTACAGGTATGGTAACAATCGCTTTGGCATCTCTTATCATCGGCCAGACCTTGATTGGTAACAAAGGCAGCATTTCAAGACGTATCATTGGAACAATCCTAGGTTCCATTTTGTATCGTTTTATTGTAGCAATTGCTTTAAGACTTTCAGTTCCAGCGGAGGCATTAAAGTTGGTTTCTGCTATAATAGTAGCTGTTGCCATTGCAGCACCTTACGTTAAAAGAAAGCTCGCCCTCAAAAAGCGCGAGTTTGCCAACTATAGAGGAAATGCCAGAAAGGAAGGTGTGTAATGCTTAAAATAGATAACATATCCAAAACCTTCAACCCTGGTACAGTTAATGAAAAGGTTGCACTTAAGAACCTTAGCCTGGATTTGGCAGATGGAGATTTTGCAACCATCGTAGGTTCTAACGGTGCTGGCAAATCCACCATGTTCAACGCTATCGCAGGTACCTTCATTGTAGATGAGGGAAACATTTATCTGGATGGAGAGGACATCACCTTCAAAAAGGAATATGTGAGAAGTCAGGACATCGGTCATCTTTTTCAGGACCCATTAAAGGGCACTGCACCTCACATGACCATCGAAGAAAACATGGCACTTGCCTATCTTAGAGCATCTCATTCCACAGGAAAGCTGTTTTCAAGAATCAGCGCCAAGGACAAGGCGAAGTTCAGGGAGCAGTTGGCTTTACTTGGCATGGGATTAGAGGATAGAATGAAGCAACCAGTTGGTTTGCTATCAGGTGGCCAGCGTCAGGCACTGACACTTCTTATGGCCACATTTGTAACACCAAAGCTGTTGCTTTTGGATGAGCACACTGCAGCACTGGACCCTGCCACAGCAGAAAAGGTTTTAGAGCTTACCAAATCAATCGTTAAGGAACGTGGCATCACCTGCCTTATGGTTACCCACAATATGCATCAGGCCCTAGAGGTAGGAAACAGGACGCTGATGATGAATGGTGGACGCATTGTTTTTGATACAGCAGGAGAAGAACGTGCCCAGCTTACGGTGGCAGATTTATTAGAAAAATTTAAGATTAAATCTGGTGAAGAACTAGATAATGATAGAGTACTTTTAAGTTAGTCAGGAGGAAATGTAATGAAGAAGGTTGTAAAATTTGGCGGTAGCTCACTTGCAGATGCAAATCAGTTTAAGAAGGTGGGCGACATTATCAGAGCAGATGAAAACAGAGTTTTTGTTGTTCCATCAGCTCCTGGTAAGAGAAATAGCAAGGACACAAAGGTAACTGATATGCTTATCGGCACCTACGAGGCTGCATCAAAGGGCAAGGACGTTACATCTAATCTTGCAGCTATTAAAGCCAGATATGATGAAATTATAGAAGGACTTGAGCTTAAGAATTTTAGCTTGGATGAGGATTTTAAACAGATTGCTTCTGATATCAAAGAAGACCTATCATTAGATTATCTTGCAAGCCGTGGCGAATATCTTAACGGCAAAATCATGGCAGAATATTTAGGCTACGATTTCATTGATGCAAAGGATGTTATTTTTTTCAACGAGGAAGGACATCTTAATTCATACAAGACAGAAAAGACAATGGCAAAGACCCTAGAGGAGCACCCACGTGCAGTCATCCCTGGCTTCTACGGATGTGGCAAGGATGGAAGAGTAAAGACCTTCTCTAGAGGTGGTTCAGATGTTACAGGTTCTATCGTTGCAGGTGCTGCAAAGGTAGATGTATACGAGAACTGGACTGACGTATCAGGCTTCTTAATCTGCGACCCAAGAATCGTAAAGAATCCAGTTGGTATGCAGACCATCACATACCGCGAGCTTCGAGAGCTTTCATACATGGGCGCATCAGTGCTTCATGAGGACGCCATCTTCCCAGTTCGTTCAGCAGGTATTCCAATCAACATCAAAAACACTAACAAGCCAGATGATGACGGAACATGGATTGTTGAAAGCACAGGCCAGCGCAACGAATACGTTATCACAGGTATCGCTGGTAAGAAGGGCTTCTGCACAGTTCTTATCACAAAGTCACTTATGAACTCAGAGGTTGGCTTCTGCCGTAAGGCTCTTTCAGCCTTTGAGGACAACGGAATCAACATCGAGCACATGCCATCAGGTATCGACACCATGACAGTTGTTGTTCATGAGGATGAATTCATTAACAAGGAGCAGGCAGTCGTTTCAGCTATCCACAGAAACTGCTCACCAGATTCTATCGAAATTGAATCTGACCTTGCTCTTATCGCAGTTGTTGGACGTGGTATGAAGAGCACACGTGGTACTGCAGGTCGTATCTTTGCAGCCTTAAGCCATGCTCACGTAAATGTCCGCATGATTGACCAGGGTTCTTCAGAGCTTAACATCATCATCGGTGTTGAGAACCAGGATTTCGAAGTAGCTGTAAAGGCTATCTACGATATATTTGTAACAACTAAGCTTTAATTAAAGGTGCCTATCATAGTAAAAAA
The DNA here is from genome assembly GCA_902775195.1 of uncultured Pseudobutyrivibrio sp. GTDB lineage: Bacteria > Bacillota > Clostridia > Lachnospirales > Lachnospiraceae > Pseudobutyrivibrio. Next base: position 1,736 of record CACYLQ010000128.1, on the reverse strand, counting down.
TGGTAGGCACTTGTTTTATGAATTTTACTGGAAACGTTTCCAAAAATTAATTTATAGTGTACAATAAGAAAAAAATACAGCGGAAGAAGGGAAAATTTTTTTATGGAATATGGTAAGTTTGCGGGAGTAAATGTTGTTGATAATTGTGTGGCATTACAGTTTGAAAAGCAGACTGTAAATGTGGAGATTATCACAGATGAAATAATAAGGGTTAACGTTCCAGTTTGTACGAAGGATTATAAATCTGTTGCAATTGAAGGCAGCGTGGCTGTTCCAACAGATTTTGATGTTGAAGAGCTTGAAGGTAATGCGGGAGTCAGAATCAAGACAAAGGAAGTTACTCTGGAAATCGGTGATGATTTCAAGTTTGAATTCTCAGACAGATATGGCGATGAAATTCTTTCCAGCTTTAATGGTGAGCGAAAGATTTTTGGCGGCATATCAGAGGAAGCGCTTAATCTTTTGATTGCTGAGGGGCATCTTTTTAATGCAGACCAATTCAAAACCCACGAGGTTGAGCAGCTTTTTAAGCTAAATGCCTGCGAAAAGTTCTATGGAATGGGCGACAAGACAGGCTTTTTAAACAAGCGTGGTTACTGCTACGAAAACTGGAATTCAGATATTCCACAGCTTCACCATGAGAACATGCCAACACTTTACAAATCTATTCCGTTTGTTATTGGCAAGGGTAATGGCTACACCTATGGTCTGTTTTTTGATAACACATTCCATAGCTATGTAGACCTTGGAAAAGAAAGCACTGAATACTTCTGGTACGGTGCAGACGGTGGTAATCTTGATTTCTATTTCATGGCAGGCGAGCGCATGACTGATATTGTGGAGCACTACACATATCTTACTGGCCGAGCACCACTTCCACAGCTTTGGACATTGGGCTATCATCAGTGCAGATGGGGCTACGAAAGTGCTAAGGATATCAGACGTGTTGCAAAGGGCATGAGAGAAAATCAAATCCCTTGCGAGACAGTTCAATACGACATTGATTACATGGACGGCTATCGCGTATTCACTTGGGATGATAAAGAATATGAGCCAGCCGGTCAGCTTATAAAGGAGCTTAGCGAAGATGGCTTCAAGGCTGTCTGCATTATCGACCCAGGCGTAAAGGTGGACAAGGGCTACAGCGTTTACGATGAAGGAATCAAAAAGGATTACTTTGCACACGATAAGGATGGGGAAGTTTATGTAAACGAGGTATGGCCAGGCGACGCAGTTTATCCAGATTTTGGACGATCTGATGTACGTAAATGGTGGTCAGACAATCACAAGTTCCTTACAGATATCGGCATGCAGGGAATCTGGAATGATATGAACGAGCCTGCAAGCTTTAGAGGCCCACTTCCACTTGATGTACAGTTTTCAGTGGATGACAGACTCACCAATCATGCTGAGGCCCACAATGTATACGGCCACTACATGAGCATGGCTACCTACGAGGGGATGAAGGAGCTTACTGGAAAACGTCCACTTGTTATTACTAGAGCCTGCTATGCTGGAACTCAGAAGTATTCTGCTGTATGGACAGGAGATAATCAATCTGTATGGCCACATTTACAGATGCTTATCCCTCAGCTTTGCAACCTTGGAATGAGTGGATTTACTATTGCAGGAACTGACATCGGTGGATTCGGCGGAGATACAAAGCCAGAGCTTTTATGCAGATGGATTGAAGCAGCCGTATTCTCAACCTTCTTCAGAAATCACTGTGCCAAGGG
>CACYLQ010000127.1 GCA_902775195.1 uncultured Pseudobutyrivibrio sp. | reverse complement strand
ATCTATTCCCTCATACTCACCATTCTCAACAAACTCGTATGGAGGGAATGTCGCGTTAGTAGCCATAATCAGCTCTCCCTCATATTCTCCTTTTTTTGAGCTTGAGCTAGCACCACAACCTGTAATCATAGCCATGGCAACAACCATTGTCATAATAAGTGCTACTAATTTTTTTCTTTCCATCATACCATTACCTTCCTTTTCCTTTATTATCGTAAATGCGTTTTTGAATATAAAAAAAGAGGCATATGTCAATTGACATATGCCCCTTTGCACATTCACGCTTTATTTATGTGCAAAATTATATCCATCCTTTATTTTGTTTGTCAACAAGAATGTTTATAACACAATTGTGCATATTTATACTGCCTATGTTGATATCCTAAAATCCCCATATATTGACCAGCACACCAATAGCGATACCTATGACAGTATCTAAAAATCTATTGCAGGCAAATAAATAAGGTCTAGTCCACCAATCCATTTTGAAATCTTGATAAGTGTTCAAATGGTAAAATCTGTCGTCCCCTAAATAACCCACAGCCATCATTTATCAAGCTGTTATTTACTGCAGTAAACATATTTACATCAAGCTTTGCCAAATCTAAATTTTCCAAGGATACAACCCTCTCATAAGCCTCATCAAAGAATACACATTCCCCTTCCGGTATCTCTAATCTTCTGTTTTTCTGCTGCTCCTGAGACTCCACATATCTCAGATGATTAGACTCTCCAATTTCAGCACTATCATCCATAGATTTCGTTCTAAGCTGCACCTCAACGTGGCACCTTGCCTGATCATCAAACAAAGTTAAATGTAAGGATCTATATCCAACACTGGTTGGATTATGAACATAATCTCTATAGGTATCCCACAAACTTTTATCCAACAATTCCGAGCATTCACGCCCTTCCAAATTTGCCTTAACAACTGTAAACCCTTGAGATTCCAAGAACACAGGCATTTTATTTGCTATTTCATATAAAATCTTAATCTCTTCCTCTTCCAAATCCTGTCCCTTTTTTAAATGACACTTAGGTAAAGAGATAACGATTCGATAGGCGAGTACATCCCTAAAACAACTTAATTTTTCTTTTATCTCCTGGGTTGCTGGGAAATGATGGTACTTCTGATAGTATTCATATATGAAGTCCACAATATATCTATTAAACTTTTCTTCCGACCGAATAATAGATTTAATTCGCCCCTTAAAGGTGAATGCCAAATATGGATATGCTACTACCATATATTTATAGAACTCACGAATTCTTTGAGACTGAGAGGTTAAAAATTCGTTGTGCTCTAAAATCTCATATATAGTATCAAGAAATGCGCAGTGCACTAAGTCCACCTGATTATGAGTTGATAATGCGTTTTCCTCCAAATCATCTATGTATTTCTGCAATATCCTGAAAATAGTTTCACCATCATATAAATAATCGTTAAGTTTTACCATGATATCTTCCACCCCCTAACATTTATCTGCTTATTAAATCATCTCAATTTCTTTCATCCAAAGATTTACAGCCGCATCACTTGGCATTCTAAAATCTCCTCTTGGAGATAAGGTTACTGTACCAACCTTGGGACCATCTGGCATGCAGCTTCTCTTGAACTGCTGAGTGAAGAATCTCCAGTAGAACTTCTTCAACCATTTAAGGATTTCTTCACGACTGTAGTCACCATCAAAGGATTTTTGTGCAAGCCTGAAAATCTTTGATGGTGAAAATCCAAAGCGGAGCATGTAATACAAAAAGTAGTCGTGAAGCTCGTATGGTCCCACCAAGTCTTCTGTCTTCTGTGAAATCTTTCCATCTTCATCTGGTGGAAGAAGTTCTGGGCTGACTGGTGTATCAAAAATATCTTTTAGTGTACTGCTGAGAATTCCCTCTGTTCTGTTTGCCTCATATTCCACAAGCCATCTTACAAGGGTCTTTGGGATAGACGAATTGACAGCGTACATTGACATATGGTCCCCATTATAGGTAGCCCATCCCAGGGCTAGCTCTGATAAATCACCTGTGCCGATTACGATTCCACCAAGCATATTTGCCTTGTCCATAAGAATCTGGGTGCGCTCTCTTGCCTGACCATTCTCATAGGTAACATCATGATTGTTACTATCCTGACCAATGTCTTCAAAGTGCTGGCTGACACTAGCCTTGATATTAATCTCCTCAAGGGTTGTGCCGTATGCTTCTGCCAGTCTGCAGGCATTGGTGTAGGTCCTGTCTGTGGTACCAAAGCATGGCATTGTAATGCAGTGAATTCCCTTTTTATCGAGCCCCAGTCGGTCATAGGCATGAACTGTAACAATAAGAGCAAGTGTAGAATCAAGACCGCCAGACAAACCAATAACCACATTCTTGCAACCAATATGTCTGATTCTTGTCATGAGCCCTACTGCCTGCATGGTAAGAATCTCCTCACATCGGCTTTCCAAATCATATTTTACAGTAGGAACGAATGGTGTCTTTGGTGGAGCAAATGTTATCTTTGTCTCCACTGGCTTTAATGAAAACTCTGACTGATGACTTTCACAATCCGTATTTACGATAAATGTATTCATGCGTCTACGTTCGTGAACTAGTCTGTCCACATCTACATCTGCTATTATCATCTCATTATCAAAGATTTTTGATTCCGCATATACGGTGCCATTTTCTGCAATGATATTATGACCTGCAAAAACCATATCCTGTGTGGACTCTCCTACACCTGCATCTGCATAAGCATAGGCGCAAAGAAGACTTCCTGATTTTGCCTTAATAAGATTTCTTCTGTAATCAGCCTTTCCAATCACCTCATCACTGGCTGATAGGTTGAAAATAATAGTAGCCCCGCTTTTTGCCAATTTTACTGATGGAGTATCTGCTACCCAAAGATCCTCGCAAATCTCTATACCAAATTTCAGATTGGCTATTTCTTTGCAGGCGAATACGTGATTGCTACAAAGCATTGCAGATCCTGCAGCGGCAAAGCTAATTTCTTCCATAAGGCTGTCATCTGCAGGAGTGAAATGTCTCAGCTCATAAAACTCACTGTAGTTTGGTATGTTCTTTTTAGCTGTAGCTCCAATCACCTTTCCACCTTTAATCACTGCTGCAATATTATAAAGCTTACCTTTTACCTGATATGGCAATCCAACAATAGCTACTATATCCAAACCTGCAGTGGCACCAGCAATATCTGTCACGGCATTCACTGCTCCTTTTAGCAGTACGTCCTGCAAGAATAAATCTCCGCAGGTGTATCCGGTTATACCTAATTCTGGGAAACAGATAATCTTTACACCTTTCCCATTTGCTTCCCTAATTAATCTAATTATCTCATCTGCATTATGCTCAGTATCAGCCACCTTAATATCAGGTGTAGCACAAGCAATTTTTATAAATCCGTCTTTCACTTTAGTGTTCCTTCCCGAAAAAAATAAAAGACGCCCGCTAAAAAGCTGACGTCTTTGTCTTTTTCAAATTTTAAATCTTTTTATCGGATTTGGCAACATTGCGATATGCTGGCAAACCGAATTCTATTTAGATGTTTAAACAATAAAAAAGCACTCTCTAAGTTTCCTTAGAAAGTGCTTTGTAATCATTTCAAGAATTAATCCTGTACGTATGGCATAAGAGCCACGCGACTTACTGTCCAATAATATGGACGCGTTGTCAGTCATTACCGGTTACTATGCCCCCGACTCGTAAATAGATAAAAGCATTATTAAGTACTATTAGTCTTTATAAACCATAAAAAATAGGTCTATAGATATGTACTTCCATTATATATATGTCCGAAGAAAGAGCTCCTTCTAAAAATCCTTCCATTTTGCAGATAGATTCTGCATCGCTTCCTTCTTCTTTTCATCAGTGCATTCAGCGTATACTTCCATAGTGGTTTTGATGTTCTTATGGCCCATTACACTCTGAATCACTTTTAAATTTGTTTCGTTTTCACAAAGTCGAGTACAGAAGGTGTGTCTCAAATAGTGACATGAGAAGTGGGGTAGCAACTCTGGTTCTCTTCGTTCTCTGGCTGCTCGTACCTCTTCCTTAATATTATATGCTTCTGTGATACGCCTGATAGCAGCATTGATATTCTGCTCTGATAGAACATTGCCCAGCTCATTCTTAAAAATGAAACCGCTCATTCCATCTATCTCTGTTTCATTGAAGCCTGTCTCACACTGTTCCTTGTACACTCTATCAAATGCTTCGTATACCTGATCCAGCATCGGAATAGTTCTAATTCCTGCCTCAGTCTTTGGAAGTGATACCGTCATTCTTTCCTTTTTGTTGAATCGACTTTTCTTAGCTCTAACCAGTGCGTGATTAATGCTAATCATTCGATTCTCCATATCGATATCTTCCCAACGAAGCCCTATAAACTCACCACAACGACAACCGGTTCCTAATAATACTGTAAATGCTGGAACCCAATGATCAAATACTGGATGACCTTCAATAAAATCCATAAAAGCCTTCTGCTGGTTAACTGTAACATGCCCTCTTATATAATTATCAATCCCATCTAGCTGGTCTCGTTTGATTTCGTCTTCTCGTTCGCGCAGCTTCATCAAGTCTACTGAATAAATAGTCCTGCGCTTTTTACGTGAGTCTAGGTAAGTGTACAGATAGCGACCTTCCTTAGGTCTATATTGTTCACCTGTTCTAAGTACTCTTCCTTTATTATCCTTTCTGGCCTTTGCCATACCTGCCTCCTTCTTATAATAAGAAAGAAGCTCCTGCCTTAGCTATTCTGAATAAACCTTTTCAAGTCCCGCCAAAATAACCTGTGTCTTTGTTAATGATTTCTGTTTGGAATATGCTTCTAAGCGAGAATACTGTTCCGCTGTTAAACGAAGCGTCACTATTTTGTTCTTAGGATCATCAGCCTTTGGCCTTCCACCCTTGTTCTTTTCCTCGCTCATCAATATTCCTCCTACAACAAATATTATAGTTTTTGTAATACAATAACGCAAAAGTTTCTTTCTACAATCTAAATGATTCCAAATACTGCTCGAACACCTCTGTGTTTACCAAACAAAGCTTGTCCAGCTTATACACTGCGCCTGCATCATGGGCCATTCTTTTACCCCCTGCACCTTTGAATATCTCACGCTTGTAAACGCTATTACATTTGCCTTTATTTCTTTCTTAATTCTTCTAACCCTCTGATATGCTGACTCGTACTGAATGCCTCGCTCGTCTGCTATCGCTGTTAAATCCTTTTCCTTTAATAAGAAGCTTTGAATCAACAACATGTCATTCTCCTTCAGCTGCTGCATCTGGCTGTTAAACAATTCAAAGTCTCTTCGCATCTGTCGAAGTACTGCTGCATCTCTCATGAATTCCTGTAAATCTTGAATAGTTCTTACAGATATAATCCACTCTTTTCTCAGGTGTTAAACCTGCATATTTTTCTAATACATTAGCCTCAGCCATACTCTTATTCCTCCTATTGAATCTGATGTATGTCTTTGGCAAACCGGTTTGTCCTCTTGACTTCTTTATAATACCCGGTAATACTTCATGGTTCGATGTATGAACCGACAACAAAAGGTTGTCGCTATGACAACCTTCACAAATAAAAAAGCACTACCAAAATTGGTAATGCTATATACTTCAGTCTCACGTAGTCTCAATATGTAAATGAGACTACATGAGACTAGCGTGAGACTAGCATGAGACTATGTTTACTTTAATTTCCAAATCCCATCTGCTTTATCATAAAATGCCCCAGTCACAACTTTGATTTTTGCATACTCTCTAAAGACTGTTGCTCTAGAAATGTCAAACTCTGACATAACCTGTTCGACTGTAAGATATTTATTGTCGCACACCTTCATCAGATTCCATTGAGATAATAGTTCTACGACTAATGCCTGTAGCAGATGCTAATTGATCCTGAGAAATACCTATCCGCTCACGAATCTCTCGCGGATTTGATTTATAATGCTCCATAGATTCCTCCACGTTCATCAGCTATTTATAGAAGTCATCGTTCCATCTTTCAAATTAACTAATTCTTCCTCTGATAACCCCATTTCAGCATCATACTCATTATCAGGCTCTTTCTCTAGCTTTATCTTCATTCCTGGTTTAAGAAAATCTGTTCCAAAATAATACTTACAACCTACTAATGTGAAATACTTCTTACTCATAGCAATACCTCCTTGCTACGTGTCTCTTTTTCTGATTCTATAATAAAAAAAGAAGTGCCCTATAAAAAGGACACCCCAAAAACGTTGATTAATGTGCATGCAGGGATGAACTTCTTAAAGATGTACTCTTACGCCAGGGATAAAAAGTCGAAGGATGAAGCTATTGTCAGATATTATGATGATATTCAGTTATATCCTTTTCAAAAAGCGGATCTTTTAAGGTTGCTGGATGAGGCAAATATTGACAATAGTAGCATAAAGCAGAGCTTGATAACCTCATTCGATAGAACCAGAAATACAGGAATAATGACATCAGCAGAGGCGGCGGATTTTATTATTTATGAATTATCGGGAGAGGTGGAAAAGTCGCGAGAGCTGAGCTATAAATTAGCA
>CACYLQ010000126.1 GCA_902775195.1 uncultured Pseudobutyrivibrio sp. | reverse complement strand
GTCTAAAAATGAAAGAACTGGAGTCCGCAGACTCCAGTTCCTCCTTATAAAAAAGAAAAGGTCGCGGCGGAAGCCGCGACACTTTGTCTACACTCTGAGCTGTGAATCAAAAGATTCACAGCTATTTTTTTTATGCTATTAATTGAATCTAAAAAAACAGAATGCTATAATAAAAATAAGTATTCTGAATATTCTGTCAGAACGGTTTATGCAACAAAAATAAGGGGTTTTTACAAAAGGAGAGAGATTATGCTTGCTACGTTAGTACCACTATTCTACGAAGACATGTCTGTTGCATCTTATTGCTTGTATGCGCAAAAGGAGAATATGTTTGAAAAGCCACATATGCTTATTACAGGCAAGTACGATGGTGCTGGATCTGTTGTTGGTCTTGAAGTTTTCGAAAGCGTTTCAGAGGATGATTTAGTTGCAAATTGTAGTATTATTATTCCAATTAATAATATTTCATTGTTCTCTAATATAGAGCAGCAATTAACTGGATTTGATGGACGAATCATTCTTCTTATTGATCAATCTATAAAGCCCGAAGAATCATATAATAAACGTTTATTAGATTTAAAGAATAAAGGCTTCAAAATAGCTCTTAAGGATATGCCATTAGCTAGTATTGATGAATTCAAATTTATGATGGACGATTTTGATTTGATTCTTATTAATGCTGATAATGGGGATGTAGTTGAACAGGCAAAAGCATTTAAGAAATTAGTTCCTACGGTTGATTTTTGTGCTGAAAACTTACATACAAAAGAAGAGTTTGATTTAGCTAAGGAATCAGGTTTATTCAAGGTATTTGAGGGAACGTTCTTTAGAGTTCCTATTAATAAAAGTGATACTGAAGTGGCACCAATCAAAGTCAATTACCTTAAGATTATGAAGCTTATTAATGAACCAGATTTTGATTTGGATCAGGTTGCTCAGATTATTACTCAAGATCCAGCTCTTACAATTGAGCTATTAAAAATTGCAAATAAACTTACAATCAACTCAAATATAAGATCTATTGCACAGGCTACTGCATTGCTTGGACAAAAGGAACTTAGAAGATGGTTAAATACAGCTCTTTTAAATGAACTGGCATCTGGTAAACCAAATGAAATTACTAGATTATCATTGGTAAGAGCAAGATTTGCTGAAAACCTGGCACCTATTTTTGATTATGCTATGAGAAAGGATGAGCTTTTCCTTATGGGATTATTCTCATTATTAAATCTCATTTTGGATATGCCAATGGATAAGGCATTAGAGCAGGTTGGTGTTAGTAATGAAATCAAAAATGCTCTTATTAGTGATGATGGTATTTTTGCTCCTCAGCTTGAATTCTTACTCAGTTATGAATCAGGCGATTGGCAAGAGGTTTCCAGACTTATGATATTGCACGACATTGAAATGGATGATGTGTACAATGCATACGTAGAAGCTCTAAAATGGTACGGAAGCATGTTTATACAGTAAAAGAAATTCTGCCTCGGTTGAAATAGACCGAGGCTTTGTTTTTAATTGAATGCAGAAATTAATTATTTAATAGCAATAATTGCATTGACACTATATAGTGTGCGTGATATAAATTAGTAATAGATTTTATGTTTTGTTTTATAGGAGTTGAGTTTTTATGAAGTTTAAAATTCTTTTACAGAACACAGAGGATGCTGAGGAATTTGTTAGAGCTGCATCGCAGTGTGGTGGAGACATCGATTTACACAGTGGTGTTGTTTACATCGATGGAAAATCCCTTTTAGGTGTTCTTGCAATGGGAGTTAAGCGTGAGATGGATGTTCATGTTTCTGAGCACCAGGCTAATGCTGGTTTCTTAAATGCAGTTAAGAAGTTCGTTGTTGCATAGAATATAATATTGTATAATATGACCTGTGAGTTTAACTCATAGGTCTTTTTTATTATGAAGGTATCAAGATTAGTAACTCCAGTAGGAGAAAAAGCGCAAATAAATATATCTGTAAGGAATCTTGTTGAATTTCTCCTTAGAGAAGGGGATATAGATGATAGAAGAGGTTCCGTTGACCCATTTGAGGCAATGCAGGCAGGAAGTAGGATCCATAGAAAGATTCAAAGTTCTATGGGTCCCTTTTATAGTGCGGAAGTTCCTCTTAAATTCCAGATTGAATATGATGATTACACTCTAGGCATTGAAGGAAGAGCAGACGGACTTGTATTAGATAGAGATGAAGACGGCATGGTAGTTGCTGCTACTGTAGATGAGATTAAGGGCATGTACATGGATGTAATGACCTTTGAAAAGCCTGTACTTGTCCATGAGGCCCAGGCTAAATGCTATGCATATATAGTTGCAAATGAATATCAGCTTGAAACTGTCGAAGTTCAAATGACTTATGTTAGTCTTGAGACTGAGGAAGTGAAATACTTCAATCAAATATATACTTATGAAGAAATAGAAGAATGGTTTTTAACAATAATTGGCATCTTTAAAAAGTGGTCTGACTTTCAGTATTATCACAAGCAGGAGCTGTTAGAATCTGCTAAGGACCTGCAGTTTCCATTTGAATACAGAGACGGTCAAAGAAAGCTTGTTGGTGATGTTTATAGAAGCATCTTCCGTCAAAAGATTCTTTTTATGCAGGCGCCTACAGGTACAGGCAAAACCATTGCTAATGTATATCCAGCTGTTATGGCGTTGGGCCAGAACCTTGCAGAAAGAGTTTTCTATCTAACGGCAAAAACTGCTACAGCAATTGCTGCAAAGGATGCATATTCCCTCTTAACAAAAAATGGATATGAGGGTAAGACCATCATGCTTACAGCAAAGGAAAAAATGTGCATGTGCGACGAGGCAGATTGTAATCCTGATAATTGCCCTTATGCCAGAGGTCATTTTGATAGAATCAATGATGCCATCTACGAAGTCATTACTAAAGAAAATGTAATTACAAGAGATGTTATTTTAGGATACGCTGAAGAATATGTAGTATGCCCATTTGAACTTGCCTTAGATGTTAGTACTTGGTGCGAAGGCATTATATGCGATTACAACTATGTATTTGACCCAAATGTCTATCTAAAAAGATTTTTTGCAGACGGGAAAAACGGCGAGCATATATTCTTAATAGATGAGGCACACAACATGGTAGATAGAGCCAGAGAAATGTATTCTGAGACTCTTATAAAAGAAGAAATTCTTTCTATTAAAAGATACGCAAAGCCTGTTAGCAAGAAATTGGTTAATGCTTTAGAAAAATGCAATCGAATAATGCTTGAGTATAAGCGTGAATGTGAAAGAGACATTACAGTCATAGATGATATAGATATGCTTCTTACATCTTGCGAAAACCTGCAGATGATATTGGAGCAGCTATTCAAAAAAGAAATAAAGTTTGGCATATATCAGGACGAGGTTCTGGATTTTTATTTCAGATTGAGAAATTTTACTGCCTTAGCATATCAACAGGATAAGGCACATTATAGGATTTATGCAGATTTTGATGAAGATAAGAATTTCAATCTTCATTTATATTGTATTGACCCATCGGCGCAATTGCAGGATAGATTAAGAATGGCCAGAGCCACTGTGTATTTCAGCGCCACACTTCTTCCAATAGATTATTATAAAAATCTGTTATGCAATGAAAGGGATGTATATGCTATCTATGTGGATTCGGTATTTGATCCTAAAAACAGATTGCTTCTTTTAGGAACAGATGTCACCAGTAAATATACCAGACGTGGTGATGAGGAATATCTTAAATATGCAACCTATATCAGAACTATTGTTAATGGCAAACAGGGCAATTATATGGTCTTTGGACCATCCTACAAATTCTTGGAGGATATCTACACCAGGTACGAAGGCTTTGGTGATGATGTAGATATAATTATCCAAAAGCAGAACATGACAGAAGCAGAAAGAGAAGAGTTCTTAGGAGAATTTGATAAAGTCAGAACTAAATCCATGGTAGCGTTTTGCACCTTGGGAGGGATATTCTCTGAGGGTATAGATTTAGTTGGAGGTAAGCTGATAGGTTCAATAATACTTGGGGCAGGTTTGCCACAGGTAGGAAATGAAAGAAAGCTTATGAGCGATTTCTTTGATGAAAGTGGAAAGAATGGATTTGAGTATGCTTATCTATATCCTGGAATGAATAAAGTAATTCAGGCTGCAGGCCGACTTATTAGAACAAAAGATGACGTAGGAGTTATAGCACTTTTGGACGATAGATTCAGACTATTAAGCTATAGACAAACTTTTCCACGAGAATGGAATGATGCTGAATTTACCACAATTGATGATATTTCGTTAAAAGTAACAAATTTCTGGCAAAAAATGACCTAAAAAATTATTAGGAGATGTGAATTTTTTGTGTTATACTTTCTATGACTGTGAGGCTGACTGTCAGTTATTTACTAGTTAACGGGACATGAAAATGCTGACAGGAAGCTTACTCACAGATTTTCAAGTAAATATACGGAGGTGTAAAGTGGGCAAGGTAAGAAGAGTTTACGTTGAAAAAAAGCCACAATTTGCAGTATCTGCCAAGTCATTGCTATCCGAAATTGGAAGCTACTTAGGCATCAAGGATGTTACGGGAGTTAGGGTCTTGATTCGTTATGATGTTCAAGATGTTTCTGACGACGTTTTTAAGAGGGCAGTTAAAACTGTTTTTTCGGAGCCTCCTGTTGATAATGTTTATGAAGAGACTTTTGACTACAGTGGAAGAGTCTTTTCTGTTGAGTTTCTTCCGGGGCAGTTTGACCAGCGTGCTGATTCAGCGGAGCAGTGTCTAAAGCTATTAAATGAAAACGAAGAGCCAACAATTCACACAGCAACTACCTATGTTATTGAGGGTAGCATATCTGACGACGAATTCGATGCTATTAAGAAGCATTGTATTAATCCAGTTGATTCTAGAGAGACATCAGAAGATTTACCAGAGTCTCTATCTAATAATTTCGATGAGCCAGCCGACGTCAAGACATTTGACGGTTTCACTTCAATGGCTGAAAATGATTTACAAGATTTATATAATTCCTTGAATCTTGCTATGACATTTAAGGATTTCCTTCATATTCAAAACTATTTTTCCAAAGATGAACACAGAGACCCTACTGTTACTGAAATCAGGGTGTTAGATACATATTGGTCTGATCATTGTAGACATACTACATTCTCTACAGAGCTTAAGAACGTTACTATCGAAGATGGTTACTACAAGGCTGCTATTGAAGATACTTACAATGATTATCTTGATAACTTCAAGATTCTTTATAAGGACAGAGATGACAAGTTCGTATGCCTTATGGACTTAGCACTTCTTGCAATGAAGAGATTAAAGGCAGATGGCAAGCTTGCAGACCAGGAAGAGTCAGATGAGATTAACGCTTGCTCAATCGTAGTTCCAATCAATGTAGATGGAACAGAAGAGGAATGGCTTATCAACTTCAAGAATGAGACACACAACCATCCTACAGAAATTGAGCCATTTGGTGGCGCTGCTACTTGTCTTGGTGGAGCAATCCGTGATCCACTTTCAGGACGTACTTATGTATATCAGGCAATGCGTGTCACTGGCGCTGCAGATCCTACAGTATCAGTAAAGGATACAATCGAAGGAAAGCTTCCACAGAAGAAACTTGTTAGAGAGGCTGCTCACGGCTACAGCTCTTATGGTAACCAGATTGGTCTTGCTACAGGATATGTAAAAGAGATTTACCATCCAGATTATGTTGCTAAGCGTATGGAAATTGGTGCGGTAATGGGTGCTGCTCCAAGACGTGCAGTTCAGCGACTTAACTCTGATCCAGGAGATAGAATCATCCTTCTTGGTGGACGTACTGGACGTGATGGTATCGGTGGTGCTACAGGTTCTTCAAAGGCACACAACACAGAGTCTACTGCAGTTTGTGGTGCAGA
>CACYLQ010000125.1 GCA_902775195.1 uncultured Pseudobutyrivibrio sp. | reverse complement strand
TTCGAATCTTCTCACGCACGCGTTAAAAACACTGAATCATATTTGGTTCAGTGTTTTTTATATGACGTTGATATTGGGACTGAAGAGGGATTTATCTTATATTAATAAGATGTATGATATAATAAAAAAACAATAAGTAGTAGTTGATATAATTAGGAGTATAAATAATGAGAGAGAAAGTTATAAAAGAGAAAGTTATAAGAGGTATTTTAGTAGTACTTTTAATTGCTTCATTGTTCCCAATACTTGCTTTATCTAGGTATATTCATCCATTATGGGACGATTATAGCAGTGTTACTACAGCTCGAAATGCTTTTCCAGGTTTGCCAACTCTATTATTAGTAATTATTAATGCAATTATAAATCCTATTGTATTTTGGGTTTACTGGCAGGGAACCTACGCAGCAGAATTTATATTTGCAATTCAACCAGGTTCTTGGCCAATTCCAGCATATTGGATTACTCCTTTTTTGATAATTGGTTCAATAAGTATTTCCTATATCGTTTTTAGTAGAGCAGTATCTAAATATTTATTTAAAACCAAAACTATCTATGGAGAGAGTATCGCGCTTCTAACATTGATAAGTACATTCCAGTACACACCAGATTTACATCAGGGATTTTATTGGTTTAATGGTGCCAGTTATTATGGATTGTTTTATGCGCTGATGGTATTTGAACTATCCTTAATTGTAAAGATATTATATTCAGAACAGGAGATATCTAAAAGAGATCGACGTCTTTTATATTTTTTAGCCTTCTTTGTAGAGGGAGGAAATTATTCAACAGCCCTTATTAATCTTTTGATTATAGGTTTGATTGTTTTTAATGGTTTTATCGAAAAGAATACTAATAAGATTATGAAGAAGACGGCTATTATTGCTTTTGTAGGATTAGTCCTTAGTATGATTGCTCCAGGAAACGCGGTTAGAGCTGCGGGTACAGATTCAATGCCAGCCTTTTCAGCAATTATTAGATCTATAGAGCAGGCATTTAGATTTTTACTTAATTGGACATACTTATCGACATTTGGCTTGTATATAATTTTTTTACCTATCCTAGCATTATTGATAAAGAACTTTAGAAAGGTATCGATTATAAGAGGATTAATCTGGATAGTTGTGATGTGCGGATTATATGCGGCACAAATGACACCTCCACTTTATGCTATGTCTAATATTGGAGATAAAAGACAGATCAATTTATATTATTACAGCTATTACTTTACTTGCGTGTGTGCATTAGCCTGTATATTAATTATGATTAAATCATATGCACCTAAGATAATCGAGTGGATAATTAAGTATAAGATAGTATTCTTTGTTGTAGGCTTGTTGTTATCTATTGGTGGCGTTTATAGAATGGGCTTTAATAGTACAAATTTTTACAAGACATACTATGAAATAGCATCCAAAAATGCTCAAAAATATGACGATGACTATAACGAGATAATAAGGCAGATAAAGGCCAGTGGTGATGAATGTTATATACCAGATATTCAAAATTATACAGAGATTCTTCCACATATGGACATATCAACAGATCCAGAGTATTGGGTGAATGAGGGGCTTGCAGGTTATTATCACAAAGAAAATATATATCTAAAGGAAGAGTAATAAAACAACCCCAAGCACATATATGCTTGGGGTTTAGTGATTTGATTATTCTTTTAATCGCTTGTATTCGGCGAATAGGTAATTGTTCCAGGCTTTTTCATATTCGTCATTTTCGGATAGGTTACTTACTGTTTTGTCGTTATCAATGTAGACTCCGAAGGTGGTAAGACCAGGAATCATTTCATGTAGGTTAAGTACCTGTTTGTAATAATCATCAAGCGGGATTCCAGCGGAGTAAAGCACGCTTGGAACTAAGTCTATCATGCTAGTGTATTCAGTGAAGACGGTAGTATCCATATCGAAGTTTGACCATACTAAATATGGAACTGTTCTATCTGCAATCTCTTTTTCATCATTGTTAGCTGAAACTGTGTTAAGAGTGGTGCAGTAAGAAAAATTATGATCACCTACCATACAGATGATTACGGGACGTTTTACAGTTGCGTAATAATCTGTAAGCTCTTTAAAAGCCTGAGCGGATAGTGCGACGCTGGACATATATTCATCAATAATATCGTTTGATACTGTGTATTCGCCGATTGAATGGATGGTATCCATTTCAGGATTGTTTTGTTCGTAGCCACCATGATTTTGATATGTAAGAAGGTACATGAATTTTGGTGAGGCATCGGACTCGTTATAAACTCTGATTAAATCGGCGTAGTTATCTGAATCCAGCCAATCTCTGTTTCCGTTTTTGTGATGGTTTTCGTATTTGTCTGGGCCTAGATAGATGTTATCAAAGCCCATAGCTGTGTAGGCGATTTTTCTATTATAGTTTTCTGCAGAGTAGCAATGAAAAGCATAAGTAGAATAATCATTCTTTTCAAGGAAAGGGACTATGGATGCATTGTGCTTTTCAAAGTTGATAAAGTTGAAAGGCGCACCAATAGATAAAAGGGCTGTGGAATTTGAAGTAAGGAGCTCATACTCGGAAGTATTTGTTCCGCCACCAGCGTTTGGGGTGATGCAATATCCTATGTGAAGATTATCAATATCATTAAGACTAGCCAATGGATCCGAATCCAGCTTAACATCGCTGTATTTACTAATATCACTGAAGGATTCATTAAGAATAACAATAATATCAGGACGAGTATCAGAAACATTATCATCCCAGCCTTTAATATCAGTTGGGATTAATGCTTCATCGTAGCCATCAGGTTTATTGAAATGGTTGAAGCAATAAATACTGTCTGTAATCAGATATGACATATACCCGCGATTTTCGATAATGAAAAATGGGGCCCAGCTCATATTTGTATTTGCAACGGTGTAAGAAAAATATGAATAGAATGCCAGGATTGCAAGGAATGATACCTTAAATGCTACGTGAATTTTCTGGGATTTGTATTCATCTATATATTTTTTAGGGAATACTAAAAGTATTGCTAGTCCAATTGCGAAAACTACAATAATAAATAGAAGACGAAGGCTAAATGATAAGTGATAGCTGTCTACTACAGATATTGCTGTTCTGAAATTCTTAAACAAGCTGAAGCATAGGGCACCACCATGAAGCTGCAATACAAAATAAGAAATAGTGCTCCAAATGAAAGATATAATTGAAAGGATGATTAATGGAAGCTTTTTCTTGAAAAGATTGAAGACCAAGACATTAATCAAAAAACAGATAATAACATTGTGAAGCCAATATTTATTAACAACAATGTTGTTAGAAGCACCTAAAAATAAATTAAAATAGGAAATCAAACTAAAAACTCCTAACCATAGATAGATTAGCAGATTTAATTTAATACAACTCTTTTTCATAATTACTCCTTATTAATTATTCAAAAAATTTTTTTAAAAAATCCCTCATATTATAGTATGAAAAGCCCTAAAAGTCTATCATCCATAAGTGATTAAGAGTTGCAAATCACAGATATACTTGTTTAACGGATTTATCACAACACCATAGTAATATAAATACATGGAGGTATTTGAGCTATGGATGTAATGGCGAATGTGAAAAGCGATGAACAACTGGCGGAAGAATATTTCGATTTATATATGGCAATCAGGCAAACCCTTAGGGAGGGGAAGATGGAGCTAAGTGATGCAGAAGCATATTTAGCTTATAAAGAGAAATTGTTGACTGAGGGAGCAAAGAAAATTACCCAGAAGATGATATATGAAATAAAGTGATAATAAAAAGGCGCCATAAGGCGCCCAATGTCATTAAGATAAGATGACGGAATAAGATCTCTATA
The DNA here is from genome assembly GCA_902775195.1 of uncultured Pseudobutyrivibrio sp. GTDB lineage: Bacteria > Bacillota > Clostridia > Lachnospirales > Lachnospiraceae > Pseudobutyrivibrio. Next base: position 2,083 of record CACYLQ010000125.1, on the reverse strand, counting down.
TCAGAAATGATATGTATAGAGGTCTTTTTATTAAGAAATAGTTGACAGATGACTGAAAAAGTGCGACCGCTTTCGCTACGAATTGTATTTAGAAGTAGCGAAAGCGGCCCTTGAAATTAAAGACAAATCTTTTTTCAAGGAGGCACTAAATGAACTATTCTAAAACTGTTAAAAACAAGCTGCTGTCAATTATTGATCAAATGGACCGAGTTCATTGGCTATTTACCCGTAACCCCAATACGGATTTTTGCCGCACTAAGAAATGGTCGTTTACAGATATAATGAGATTTATCTTAGCCATGGAGGGTAAAGCTATTAAAGATGAATTGCTGGAGCATTTTAACTTCAGCAAGAATACTCCTTCAGATGCTTCCTTTAATCAACGCCGTGCACAGATTCTACCAGAAGCATTTGAATTCCTTTTCAATGAATTCACTCATACCATATCCCAGCCCAAGCTTTATCATGGATATCGCTTATTAGCATGTGATGGATCTGATTTGAACATTGCTCATAATCCAGATGATGAAACAACTTACTTTCAATCAACCCCTGATTCAAAGGGCTTTAACCAGATTCACCTTAACGCTCTTTATGATTTACGCTCAAGGACATATATAGATGCCATTATTCAACCATCTCGAATGGAAAATGAAAACAAAGCCATGTGCGATATGGTTGATCGCTACGTCAGTGAATACAAGACTATTTTCATTGCCGACAGGGGATATGAAAACTATAACATCTTTGCACACATCAATGAAAAACATCATTTCTACCTGATCCGTGTGAAGGATTTGCGTAGTAATGGAATTGTTTCTTCTGCAAGGTCACTACTCCCCAAGAACAAGGAATGTTTTGATGAAACTATTTCAATTACCCTGACAAGGAAGCAAACAAAGGAAGTGAAAGCTAACCCTGAGAAATATCGAATTATCATGAAAGGAACTCCTTTTGATTTTCTGGATTTATATGATAACAAGTTCTATGAAATACACATGCGAATTGTCAGGTTTCCCATATCTGAAGACAACTATGAATGCATTATCACTAATCTTCCTAAGGATGAGTTCTCATCAGAAAAGATCAAAGAACTATATCATATGCGATGGGGTATAGAGACATCATTCAGAGAACTGAAATATGCTATTGGCTTAGTAAACTTTCACGCCAAAAAACAGGACTATATAAAACAGGAAATATGGGCCCGGATGATCCTTTACAATTTCTGCGAAGCGATAACAATGCACACCATAGTGAATCAAAAAGTAGCGCACCGAAAGCATGCTTATCAATTAAACTACACGAGGGCAATCCACATATGTCGCCATTTTTTATCAATAAAGAAAGAAGCTCCTCCTGACGTGGAATTCCTCATCAGTAAAGAGCTTCTTCCAATCCGACCTGGACGCAAAGACCCTCGCAAAGTCAAAGTCCAAACCGCTATAAGCTTTCTGTACAGAGTGGCTTAACAAACTAATTACACTATCATTTCGGCAGATGGACATCTGCCTATTTTCTATGCCCTGAAGGTTTAAAAACCATCAAAAAAAAGAGAACTGATTACCTTTTTCAGGTTCTCAGTTCTCTATTTCTTTTTGTTGTCATCTTATCTTAATGACATTGATAAGGCGCCTTTGCTATTTATACTAGTTATTTAAATAATTTATGATTATCGTCTTTAGGCATATTTCTTGCAGGATTTCCAATTGCAACAGAATTGTGGAAAACAGTTTTAAATACAACTGCACCGATGGAAACAACTCCATGGTCCTCAATTGTTAATCTATCTCTAAGGATAGCACAAGGACCTACGTAAACTTCATTACCAATTCTGCAATGTCCGGCAATGAAAACCTTTGGTCCAACAATAGAATCTTCACCTACGATTGTATCGTGTCCAATGATAGCATTTTCAGAGACAAATGTATTATCTCCAATAACTACATCGCTTCCGATGATACAGTCTAATAAAATTATACCCTCGCCAAGTTTGCAGTCGAGTGGCATGATTGCTCTAGGCGAAATAACCTGACCTAATTTAAAGCCATCGCGCTTAAGCATATCATGTATTTTTTTTCTG
>CACYLQ010000124.1 GCA_902775195.1 uncultured Pseudobutyrivibrio sp. | reverse complement strand
TCACTTGTTGAGACAAAGAAGACTAACGATATTACAGATATTTCAAACCAGTCATCTAAGGACGGAATGCGTATTATTATCGAGCTTCGTAAGGGAGCTGATGCAAACAATGTCCTTAATCTTCTATACAAAAAGACTCGTTTAGAGGATACATTTGGTGTTAACATGCTTGCTGTTGCAGATGGCAAGCCAGAGACACTTGGTATTGTTCCAATAATCAGACATCACGTTAACTTCCAGTATGAGCTTTGCACGAGAAAGTATACTCATCTTCTTGGCAAGGAGCGTGAAAAGAAGGAAATTCAGGAAGGTTTAATTAAAGCCTGTGATGTTATCGATTTGATTATCGAAATCCTTCGTGGTTCTAAGGATGTTAAGCAGGCTAAGGCTTGTCTTGTTGAAGGTATCACAGAAGGTATTAAGTTTAAGTCAGAGCAGTCTAGAAAGGACGCAGCTTTACTTAAGTTTACAGAGCGTCAGGCACAGGCTATTCTTGATATGCGTCTTCACAGATTAATCGGTTTGGAGATTGAAGCACTTAGAGGCGATTATGCTGAAACTATGCAAAAAATCGCAGACTACACCAAAATCCTTGAAAGTCGAGGAGAGATGGCAAAGGTTATCATCAAAGACCTCCAGGCTATCAAAAAGGAATATGCAACTGAAAGACATACAGTTATTGATAATGTTGAGGAAGCTGTTGTTGAAGAAAAGCCAATCGAGGTTATCGATGTAGCAGTTCTTATCGACAGATTTGCATACGCAAGAGTAGTGGACATGCCAACCTTCGAGCGCAACAAAGAAGCAGCAGAGGCAGAATCTAAAAAGATTGTTCTTTGTAAGAATACTGATAAGCTGTGTATGTTTACAGGAAGCGGTGAAATGCACACTATCAAGGTGTTAAGCCTTCCATTTGGTAAATTTAGAGATAAGGGTCAGCCTATTGATACTGCAGAAAAGGGTTCTAAGCTTGACCTTACTAAAGAGAATCTGATTTTTGCGGATTCAATGGAAAAGATTGTTTCTAAGAAGCTTTTATTTGGTACTAAAACAGCAATGATTAAGGTTGTTGATGGTTCTGAATTTGAAGTTTCAAGAAAGGTTATTGCAGCTACAAAGCTTGCTGACAAGGATGAAGTTATCTGTGTAAAGGTTCTTAATCCTGGAAATAGTGTAGTTATGCAGTCAAAGAAGGATATGTTCCTTCGTATCGATGGAGATACAGTTCCTGAAAAGAAAAAGACCGCTGTGGGTGTTCGAGGAATGAAGCTTGCCAAGGGTGACGAGCTTACTGACATTTATGTTCTTGAAGAAGGCGAAAACATCGACGTTAAGGTTAAGGACAAAACTGTATCAATTGGTAGATTACATGTGGCATCACGAGATACAAAGGGCGTTAAAAAATGATAAAGAATGTTTATTTTGATTTAGATGGAACACTAGTTGATTCTGCACCTGGAATCATTGATGGACTTAAAATAACACTTACAAAATATGGATATGATATTCCAGATTATGCAACACTTCGCAAATGCGTAGGACCACCATTTACATATTCATTCCCTAATATTTTACATATTAGGGATGAAGACTTTCATGATGCTGTTGCAACCTACAGAAAGTTTTATGATGATGAAAATGGAATGTTTAATGCAAAGGTTTATGCAGGCATAGAAGAAATCCTTGCAGATTTAGTTAAGCGAGGCTACTGTCTTTTCGTTTGTACTTCTAAGCCTGAGCCTACTGCAAGAAAGCTGCTTAAGGAGCTTGGAATTGACCATTATTTCACAGATATTTGTGGGGCAACTCTTGATGCCAAAATCGATACTAAAGCAGAAGTTATAGAGCTTTGCTTTGAAAGGGCTCCATGGCACAAGCGTGAAGAGACAGTTCTTATTGGTGATACAAAATATGATGCTGAGGGTGCAAAGCAAACTGGTATTTCCTGCATTGGAATTACCTGGGGCTTTGGTAGCCGATGGGATTTAGAGGATGCAGGAGCATCTGTAATCCTAGATTATCCAGGCGAGGTACTAGATTACATTGAAGCAAATTAGAACAAATCGCATTGTACAAATTATATATCCATTGCTGGTTTATTTTATCGTCTATCAGTTAGGAGTTGCTCTTTTAATTGATATGATAGGAGATAAATTCGGCAAGCTTACATGTCTGCTTATAGCAGGCATTGTTTGCATTATACCGATGTTTATAATCTATCAATCTGTTCCAAAGCTTATTCCTGAACAGGTTACCAATAAAAAACAGCTATTTAATTATTGTCTTTGGGTTATCGGCGTAGTCTGTCTTGGAATAGCACTTAATGTGCTTCTTACCCAGATTGGCATAGCTCAGGTTTCAGATGGGTTTAAACGTGCAGAAAACACCTTATCTGACGGCGATATAATTATAAAGCTATTATGTAACTGCTTAGTTATACCTATTTTAGAGGAGCTTTTACTTAGAGGAATTATTACTGGACAACTTTATCTTTGGTACGGATTAATCCCCTCAGTTCTATTTTCATCTATTTTTTTTGGAATTCTACACAATAATATAGTACAATTTATATATGCTTTGGTTGTAGGCATTGGATTAGGGGTTATGTATGTTAAGACGAAGCGATTGTCTTTATGCATCATCGCCCATTGTCTTATCAATCTAATCGTAATTATTTTTAGCTAGAATTATCAAGGAGGAGACTATGGCTTCAAACAAAGAGGAAATTAAGGATTCTAAGGCAGGACTTGTAGCCAATATTATAGGAGCGCTTGCTTTTTTAGCTGTTGGTATCTGTCTTATAGTTTTTGATGCAGCTTTTATAGCAAAGATGGTATATTCATTTTCAATTTTAGGTCTTGGTATTTTATTTATTTGCTTTGGTATGTATTACATGATTAAATATTTCTTTAATCATGAATATATCCGAATTACCAGCTATGGCTTTACAATGGGCGTTATTCTTGTAATTATTGGAGCTGTATTCATCATAAATGCTGATGTTGTTTCTACATTTATCGATGCATTAGTTTGCCTTATAGGCGTAGTTTTTGGTGCAGTTATGCTTCAGCAGTCATTTGCACTTTTCCATATTCAAAGAGGTTCATGGTTCTTAAGCCTGCTTCTTGGAATCGCTACAATCGCTGGTAGCATTTACATTTTACTTACACCAACAAAGATATTTGCAGGAGATATGATCTCATTCATATATTTGATTGTTGTTGGAGCATTTTCATTATTCTCACTTTTACTTATGGTTATAGGTCTAAATGACCACAAGAAGGATTCAAATAGAATTTACAAGCGAAATATGGAGGAATCTCCATTATTCAACGGCAAAAATGCTAACGATTCTATTTTTGAAGATGAACCTTCTGTAGATTTTTATGAGGAAGAGGTAAAGGCTCCAGCTGAGGGCTCTGATGATTTATTTGAGGAATAAATTATATGGCTAACATTGTTGATTACTTAAAATGGAGAGGGGATGTCCCCTTTGATATAGCACCATTTAACGAGGTGGATGCACTGGTTCTTTGTGAACTGGTGTATTCACCTTTTGATGGTTTAGTGCCTGGCCCAGGATTAAAGGAAAAGATTTCCATAGAAGATGTGACAACAAAATTATTTGAAAAGTACCCTGAAGAAGAGTTTATAAATAAAAAATCATTGACCAGGCTTGCTCCATTTTTACTTAAAGAAATGGTTCATTCAGGTCGATTTGGCGGCACTAAGCTTTGTGGCTTTACTAATGAAGTTGATTCAGATAATCAAAGTCAGTTTTCGGTTTGTACCTTTTATTTGCCAGATGGCACTATTTTTGTTGCTTTCAGAGGTACAGACGATACATTAGTTGGCTGGAAGGAAGACTTTAACATGTGCTTTTCTGAGGGCACTGGAGGTCAGCTTAAAGCAGTGGAATATCTTAACACAAATCTTGCCAGAACTATGAAGCCTATTAGAATAGGCGGTCATTCAAAGGGCGGTAATTTTGCTGTTTATGGCAGTGCTTTTTCGAAGCCACATATAAAGGATAGCATTATCGATATTTATAATTTTGACGGCCCAGGCTTTATTCCTGAGCTTCTTAAAAGGCCGGAATATAAGCATAATGTAAAAAAGGTACATAAATTTATTCCTGAGGAATCCATGATTGGTTTACTACTTTATACCAAATCAAAGACCTTGGTTGTTGGAAGTGATTCAAAGGGAATAAATCAGCATGACCCTATGTCATGGCTTGTTACAAAAAGCGGTTTTGAATACAGAGACAAGGTGGCTTCATCTTCTGAAGTGATTGATGAAATTATTACAAATTGGGCGCTTTCAGTTGATTATGAAACAAGGGCAGCATTTGGAGATATATTTTTCTCATCTTTGGAATCTGTTGGCGCCACAAAGCTTTCCCAGATTACATCCAGCAAGGTTAAATCTGTTGCAGCTATAACAAAGGAAATCCAATCCCTTGAGCCTGATAAGCAGGCACTTGTGATGGATGTTTTTATGAAGCTTGTGTCTGCAGGAGGTGATAGTCTTAAAAATTCCGTGCTTTCAATGCTGCCAAAAAGTATAATAATGAGAAAAAAAGAGAAATAACGAGAAAACGAGAGTAAATAGTAGGATTCTGTTGATTTTGAGATAAGTATTTTACTTGCAACAATTTCAATAGAATCCTATTATACTTTTTGTAGTTAGCACTCGATTGATAGGAGTGCTAATAAATTGAATTTGATAACATAATTTAGGAGGTAATATAAAATGAAATTGGTTCCATTAACTGACAGAGTTGTATTAAAACAGTGTGAAGCAGAAGAGACTACAAAGTCTGGTATTATTTTAGCTTCAGCTGCACAGGAGAAACCACAGGAAGCTATGGTAATCGCAGTTGGTCCTGGCGGGGTTGTAGATGGTAAAGAAATCACAATGCAGGTAAAAGAAGGCCAGAAGGTTATTTATTCTAAATATGCTGGTACAGAAGTAAAGCTTGAAGGCGAAGAATACATCATTGTTCGTCAGAACGATATTCTTGCAGTAGTAGAATAATTTTTGATTAATCTTGAATCCTAATAATTGAAAGTGAGGAATAAATCATGGCAAAAGAAATTAAGTATGGCGCAGAAGCTAGACAGGCTCTTGAAGCTGGTGTAGATAAATTAGCAAATACAGTTAGAGTAACAATCGGACCTAAGGGACGTAACGTAGTTCTTGCAAAGTCTTACGGTGCTCCACTTATCACAAACGATGGTGTTACTATCGCAAAGGATGTTGAACTTGATGATCCATTCGAGAACATGGGTGCTCAGCTTGTGAAGGAAGTTGCTACAAAGACAAATGATGTTGCCGGTGATGGTACTACAACAGCTACAGTTTTAGCACAGGCTATGGTTAAGGAAGGTATGAAGAACCTTGCTGCTGGTGCTAACCCAATCGTTCTTAGAAAGGGTATGAAGAAGGCTGTAGAGTGTGCTACAGAAGCAATCGTTGGCATGTCTAAGGCTGTAGATGGCAAGGAGCAGATTGCAAGAGTTGCAGCTATTTCAGCTGGTGATGACGAAGTAGGTCAGATGGTTGCTGACGCTATGGAGAAGGTTTCTAACGATGGTGTTATCACAATCGAGGAATCTAAGACAATGCAGACAGAGCTTGACCTTGTTGAAGGTATGCAGTTTGACAGAGGTTATATTTCAGCTTACATGTGCACAGACATGGATAAGATGGAAGCTAACCTTGATGATCCATATATTCTTATTACAGACAAGAAGATTTCTAACATCCAGGAGATTCTTCCAGTATTAGAGCAGATTGTTCAGTCTGGTGCTAGACTTCTTATCATTGCTGAGGATATTGAGGGTGAGGCTCTTACAACACTTATCCTTAACAAGCTTCGTGGTACATTCAACGTAGTTGCTGTTAAGGCTCCAGGTTATGGTGACAGACGTAAGGAAATGCTTCAGGATATCGCAATCCTTACAGGTGGTCAGGTAATCTC
>CACYLQ010000123.1 GCA_902775195.1 uncultured Pseudobutyrivibrio sp. | reverse complement strand
GGCATGCTGATGTTGATGACAGAAATGGGCCGCCGTAACGAAATGGCAGCCAAAAACGAAAACGATGCCATCAATCAGCTGTTCCAAAAGCAGTACGAACAGTACAAGCTGGCGGTCGATAATTCCGAGGCCTTGCGCAAGGAAATGCATGATATGAAGCATTACGTAATGGCGTTAAAGGAAGAGGATGATCCAGCAAGACGTGCTGAAGTGTTAGAGGACATGGAGCAGTCAATCGCCATCCAGGAATCCTTTATGAACACCGGAAACAAGGTTTTGGATGTTATCCTTACTACCAAAAGTCTTCAGTGTGAGAAAAAGAACATCACTCTTAACGCCATGGTAGATGGAGATTTGCTTTCTGGCATTCACGTTAAGGATATCTGCTCATTATTTGGTAATGTCCTTGATAATGCCATCGAGGCAACCCAGCAGGTAGAAGATAAAGATAAAAGATTAATCACCCTGTCAGTTCGTTCCCGCAATCAGTTTATTATAGTAGAATGCGAAAACTATTCTGATAGCGAAAATGTAAAGCTTAGAAAGAGCGAAAAGAGGCGAATCTTCAAAAACGATAACCTGCCTCGCACAACTAAAAAAGATAACGTAAAGCACGGCTTCGGCCTCAAATCAATAGGCCAGGTAGCCGAGAAATACGGCGGTGCCATGAACGTAAGCTACGAAGATGGTTGGTTCAAGGTAAAGGTCCTTCTCAGCAATAAGAAGTAGGCTTCCCCCTCTGGGGGAAGCTGTCACCGCAGGTGACTGATGAGGGTAAATGCAAGTTATCACGGATTTTTGACAAGTTGTCCTTCGGGGCAGCTTGTTTTTTTTATATCGTGGTAGATTAATATCAGAAATGGTAAGAACGGCTTGCCAATAAATGGAGGATATAGATGGACGCTAAAGAAATAATTTCAAAGCTTACATTGATGGAGAAGGCCGCACTTTTAAGCGGTAAAAATGAGTGGGAGTCACGTGATATTCCACGTTTGGGGATACAGTCAATTACATTTTCTGATGGCCCTCACGGGTTACGTCGTCAGGAAGGCGCTGGTGATCACTTAGGACTTAACGCATCACTTCCAGCTACATGCTTCCCAACAGCAGCAACAGTTGCTAACAGCTGGGATCCTAGCCTTGGCGAAGAAATCGGTGCAGCTCTTGGTGAAGAAGCAGTGGCACAGAACGTAGATGTGTTACTTGGACCTGGTCTTAATATGAAACGCTCTCCACTTTGTGGTCGTAATTTTGAGTATTTCAGCGAAGATCCAATCCTTGCAGGTAAGATGGCAGCAGCTTATGTAAGAGGTATTCAGAGCAAGCATGTTTATTCTTGCCCAAAGCATTTTGCAGTTAACTCTCGCGAGTACCGCAGAATGGCTATGAACGCTGTTGTTGATGAGCGTACACTTCGTGAGATTTACCTTACAGCATTTGAAATCGCTGTTAAGGAAGGTGGGGCAAAGACAATCATGTCTGCTTACAACGAGGTTAACGGTCAGTATGCAAACGAGAACAAACATCTTCTTGTAGATATCCTTAGAGAAGAGTGGGGATTTGACGGTATCGTTGTTACAGACTGGGGCGCTAGTAACGATCACGTTGCAGGTGTTAAGTGCCAGTCAAACGTTGAGATGCCAAATCCTGGTCTTGATTCTGCTAGAGAGCTTATCAAGGCAGCTACAGAAGGCGAAGGACGCATCACAGAAGAGGAAATCGATAAGGCAATTCTTCCTATTATAGAAGCAGCTATCTACTTCAAGGAGAATGACCACGCTAAGGGATTCGATAAGGAAGCACACCACGCGATTGCTAAAAAGGCAGCTGTTAACTCAGCAGTGCTTCTTAAGAATGATGAAGACATCCTTCCACTTAAGGCAGGTACAACAGTTTGCTTACGCGGACCATTCGTTGATAAGCCACGTTACCAAGGCTCTGGTAGTTCACAGGTTAACTCAACAAAGGTTGAGACAATAAGAGAGCAGATTGCAAACTATGACTTAAACGTAACAGATGATCCAGAGAAGGCAGATGTAGTTTTATTCTTCTTCGGATTAGATGAAATCGCTGAAAGCGAAGGCGCAGACAGAATGTCAATCGATGTGCCAGAGTATCAGATAAAAGAGCTTGAGGAGCTTACAGTTTACAACAAGCACATCATCGGTGTTATGAGTGCTGGTTCATCAGTAAAGATGCCATGGCTTGGCAACTTACAGGCTTTACTTCACGGATATTTAACAGGACAGGCTGGCGCATCAGCAGTTCTTGATATCATCGTTGGAAAGGAAATCCCAACAGGTAAGCTTTCAGAGTCTTATCCATTCGCATATACAGATTGCTCAATCGTAAACTATGCAAACACAGATAAGAGAAACCTCCAGTACCGCGAGGGACCATTTATCGGATATCGTTATTACGATACAGCTGATGTGGCAGTTCAGTTCCCATTTGGATACGGACTTAGCTACACAACATTCGAATACTCAGCACTTTCAGTATCAGAAGAGGGTATTAAATTTACTATTAAAAATACAGGAAATCGCGACGGCGCTGAAATCGCTCAGATGTACATTGGTAAATCTGAATCAGGTCTTATTCGTCCTAAGAAGGAGCTTAAGGGCTTTAAGAAGGTATGGATTAAGGCTGGCGAATCAGTAGATGTAGAGATTCCATTTGATGATAAGTCATTCCGTTATTTCTCAACTTTAAGCAACAACTGGGAAATCGAAGATGGCGAGTATCAGATTTACGTAGGTGGAAATGTTCGTGATATCGAGCTTACAGGCCGAATCACAAAGAAGGGCACAATCACAGAAATGCCTTACAATATCGAAAGCCTTCCAAGCTACAAAACAGGAAAGGTTAGAAACGTTCACTACGAAGAGTTCGAAAAGCTTTACGCAGCTCCACTTCCAGAGGAAAAGGTTGGACCACTTGATATCAACGATGCCCTCTGCCAGATGAAGGATGCAAAGAGCGGAATTTGCAGATTAGTTTACAAGGTACTTAAGAACAACCTTGATAAATCTTATGAAAAGGGCGTACCTGATCTTAACACAATGTTCATCTACAACATGCCTTTCAGAGCAATCTGTAAGATGTCAGGCGGAATGGTAAGCCGCGAAATGGTAGAAAGCATTGTAAAGATTGCCAACGGACACTTCTTCCGTGGCCTTGGCGGCGTAATCGGTGGCTTCTTCAAAAACCGCAGCGCAAACAAAAAATACGAAGCTCGTTTAAATCATAAGGAATAGGAGAATGGATATGAATATTTGGAATAATTTTGTAGAGAAGCACCCTGCAGTTGCTAAGTGGGTTCGCGAGGGTGGTTTATTCGTAATCGTAAGTAACTTAATCACAGTATTCAAGTATTTGTTACTTACATTTTTACCTGCAGCTTTTGCATTCTTAGGAGACAGAACTTTCGGATGGCCAGGTATTCCACTTACAATCGCTGGTGAAACATTCCAGTGGAACATCTTAGGTTACGACCAGGCACACGGCGGTCTTGCTTACTTCACAGCATACATGATTGCCATGGTAATCGGCGAGGTTATCAACTTCCCAATTCAGAAGCTTGTAGTATTCCGTAACCACGACAAAGCTGGCAAGCAGATTGCATGGTACATCCTTGCATTCATTTTAATTACTTGCATCGTAAACTCAATCAACTGTATTTGGGTTGCAGTAGCTGGTAAGTTCGTTCCTGCATTTGTTTACAACATCGGAACAACAGTACTCAACGGCGGAGTTTCTATGGTAGTCTTCTTCTTCGTGAACAAGATTATCTTCCCAGAAACCCCAAAAGCCGATATGAGATAAATTTACTATTAATGAAGAGTTAATAGGAAGGAGAAGAGAGAATGTTATCAATCAACATTGCGGACGTCATTGCCGTCCTACAAACAATGATTCCACAGCTTATCATCTTAGGCGTGGCACTCGTTGCAGCTATCATCGTTACTGTTTGTGCGATGAAGGCTAAGAAGCCTCTTAAAGGCTTCATCAGAAAGGAAGCTTGGATCGCTTTCTTATTAGTAGTGGTTGTAGTTGCAAACACTATCGTACTTGGCCCTATGTTCTCCATGATTAACATGGCTATGGGTGGTGGCAAGATTTCAGAAGATGCCATCGCAGAGGCTAAGGAACTTTGTACAGATATCGCAGAGGAAGGTATCGTTCTTTTAAAGAATGATGATAAGGCTCTTCCACTTGCTGAGGGTGCAAAGGTTAATGTATTTGGTTGGTCTTCAACTAACCCTATTTATGGTGGTACAGGTTCAGGTGCTCTTTCAGATGCATACCCAACAGTAGACTTCTTAACAGGTCTTACAGATGCAGGTATCGAGTACAACCAGGATCTTGTAGATTTCTACAAGGGTTGGAGAGATACTAGACCTACAGTAGGTATGATGGGACAGGATTGGACAATTCCTGAGCCAAAGGTTTCTGAGTATGGCAACCTTATTTCAGATGCTAAGAACTATTCAGACACAGCTATTTTCTTCATCGCTCGTTCTGGTGGTGAAGGTGCAGATCTTCCACAGTCTTATGATGGAGCGGACACATTCTCAACAGAGGGTATGTTCGGTGCATCAGGTGTTCGCTACTCTGATCAGAAGGATGATTTAGATGCATCTAAGTCTTACCTTGAGCTTTCAAACAGAGAGCAGGCACTTCTTGACGAAGTAACAGCAAACTTCGATAATGTTATCGTTGTTGTTAACTCAGCAAACGCTATGGAGCTTGGCTTTGTTAACGATTACTCACAGATTAAGTCAGTTCTTTACTGCCCAGGTACTGGCCAGACAGGTTTTGACGGACTTGGCGAGATTCTTGCAGGTCAGGTTAACCCATCAGGTAAGACAGCTGACACATTCGTAGCAGATTTATTTGCTACACCAACAGTTAACAACTTTGGTGATTTTGATTATACAAACATGGAAGCTTACGGTGTAGATAACATGTTCGCTGAAGGCGGCAAGGCTTATCCTACATTTGTAAACTACGTAGAAGGTATCTATGTTGGATACAAGTTCTACGAGACAGCAGCTGCTGAGGCAGAGGCAGGCAACTTTGAATTCGATTACGATTCAGCAGTTGTATATCCATTCGGTTATGGATTATCTTACACAAACTTCAAGCAGGAAATGGGACCTATCACAAACGATGGTAAGACAGTTTCCTTTGATGTAACAGTTACAAATACTGGCGATGTTGCTGGTAAGGATGTAGTAGAGGTTTACTACAACCCACCTTACACAAACGGTGGTATTGAAAAGTCTGCAGCAAACTTAATTCAGTTTGCAAAGACACAGACACTTGAGCCAGGTGCTTCTGAGACAGTTTCAATCTCATTCGCACTTGAGGATATGGCTTCTTATGATACATACGGCAAGGGCTGCTATGTACTTGAAGCTGGTGATTATGAGATTTCTATTAACTCAGATGCACACAACAAGATTGCTACAGATACAGTTAACGTAGCATCAGATATCGTATATGACGACTCTAACAAGCGTGATAGCGATGTAGTTGCAGCTAAGAATGAGTTCCAGTTTGCAGAAGGTGATGTAACTTACCTTTCACGTGCAGATGGATTTGCTAACTACGCTGAAGCTACAGCAGCTCCTACATCATTTGAAATGTCAGATGATTACAAGGCTACATACTTCAATGAGACTAACTATGATCCTACAGATTACAACAACGACGCTGACGAAATGCCAACAACTGGCGCTAAGAACGGTGTCGAGTTAAAGGAACTTCGTGGTCTTGACTATGATGATCCTAAGTGGGAAGAGCTTCTTGACGAAATGTCAGTAGCTGATATGAACACACTTATCGAGCTTGGTGGATATGAGACATCTGCAGTTTAACTTTACAGGCCAGGGTTCTATCGGATTCCCAGCAGCAGTTATGATTGCTTGCACATGGAACAAGGATATGGCTCTTGCATTTGGTCAGTCAATCGGCCGTATGGCTAACGACATGGATGTATCTGGTTGGTATGCTCCAGCTACAAACACACACCGTTCAGCATTCGCAGGACGTAACTTCGAGTACTACTCAGAGGATGGCGTACTTGCAGGATGGATGTGTGCAAACGCTGTTAACGGAGCAAGAGAGTGGGGCGTATATGCATACGTTAAGCACTTCGCTACAAACGATCAGGAAACAAACCGTACAGGACTTCTTTGCACATGGCTCAACGAACAGTCAATGCGTGAGATTTACTTAAAGTCATTCGAAATTACATTTAAGAACTCTAACCCAGGTGCTACAATGGTAGCTTTCAACAACATCGGTACAGTACCTGCAGAGGCTTGCCCAGAACTTCTTAACGACGTACTTAGAGGCGAGTGGGGATTCCGTGGATTCGCTGAAACAGATTACTTCGGTGGATACGGATACCAGGATTCAGATAGAATGATTAGAAATGGTTGTGACCTTATGCTTGCAACATACTCTACACCACAGTCAACAGTTACAGATCAGACATCTGCAACATCTGTGATTGCTATGAGACAGGCATCTAAGAACATTCTTTACACAGTAGTAAACAGCCGTGCTTATGACAAGGATATCCAGGGCGGTCTTCCAACATGGGAGAAGGTTCTCATCCTTATCGATGTAATCCTTGGATTACTTATCGTTTGCCTTGAGTACTTCGCAGTTAAGAAGTATCTTGCAAAGAGAAAAGAAATGGCACCAACTGTTGAGGCTGAATAATCGGTTGATGATATTCATCATATTTGATAAAATCATAAAGGTTACTTAACAAGGGGACGGGCAACCGTCCCCGATTTTATAGGAGATATATTATGAAATTATTAAGTTTTGCAGTACCATGTTACAATTCTGCAGATTATATGGAACATTGTGTTGAGACCTTACTTCACGGCGGTGAAGATGTTGAAATCATTATCGTTGATGACGGAAGTCAAAAGGATAACACAGCGGAAATCGCCGATAGATTAGCAGCAGAACATCCTACTATCATTAAGGCTGTTCATCAGGAAAATGGTGGCCATGGTCAGGCTGTTAATACTGGTCTTAAGAATGCTACAGGTTTATTCTTCAAGGTTGTAGATTCCGATGACTGGGTTGATCCAGAAGCTTATGATAAAATCCTTAAGGTTTTACGTAGCTCAGTAGAACATGGTAAGCAGCTTGATATGCTCATTTCTAATTTCGTATATGAAAAGGAAGGGGCACACCACAAAAAGGTAATGTCTTATTCAAACCTTCCTGTTAATAGATATTTTACATGGGATGAAACCAGACATTTCAGAAAAGGCCAGTACATTTTGATGCATTCTGTTATCTATCGTACAAAGCTTCTTCGTGATTGTGGATTAGAGCTTCCAAAGCACACATTCTATGTAGATAACCTTCCACTACCTTATGTTAAGAACATTTATTATTTGGATGTGGATTTCTACCGTTACTTCATCGGTAGAGATGACCAGTCTGTTAACGAAAAGGTTATGATTAGCCGTATCGACCAGCAGATTAAGGTTAATAAGCTTATGTTAGAAGCTTATGATTATAAGAATATTAAGGATGAACACGTTAAGAAATACATGTTCAACTATCTGGAGATGATTACAGTTATTTCTACAGTGCTTCTTATGAAGAGTGGTACAAAGGAACACCAGCAGAAGCGTAGAGATTTATGGAAATACATCAAGGAGCATGATTATTATCTATATCGCAAGCTCCGTTATGGAATCATGTGTGCAACCACCAACCTTCCAGGTCATAGTGGACGTGCTATTTCCATTACAGCATACAAAATTGCACAGAAGGTAGTAGGATTCAATTAATCATAAATCACCACACATTAATGTAAGTGTATATAGCAACACTCTCACTTTTGTTGAGGGTGTTGTTTTTTACTATATACCCGCTATTTGGCAAAAAATAGGCAACAAACATGTATTTTTCAGGTGGCAAAAACTGACAGATTTTGGCAAGAAAATTTGTTGAATGACTCAAAAATTTATGTTAAATTACTAAATGTGTTCAAAATGTGAACGACACAAAAACTATAGGAAGGATATATTTAGTAAGTGAAAAGGTTACACCAAATCGCCACAATCAGACGGCTTGTGGCGTTGACAATGCTTTCGTCATTGTTATTAAGTAGTACCGCCGTAAAAGCCGATACGGCCGACGATGTCGAACAGACATCAACAACAAATCCGATACGGCCGACGATGTCGAACAGACATCAACAACAAATGAAGTAGTAATTGAAACAGGTAATACATCTAACGACACAAATTCTAGCACTAATCAAAATGATACCGTTTCTGGTAGAGACAGCATAGATACAAACAGCACTACAACAACTGAAAATGATAACGGTAATCCTGGTGATGACAGTGACAACGATGATGAGCAGGAATGCCAGCATCAGTGGAAGACAGTAACTGTTAGCGTGGGTAACGGAAGACACAAAACATACGAAGAATGTGAACTTTGTGAGGAAGTACAGAATATCACATTTGAAAATTGTGTAATGGCTGCAGAGGGCAGAACCTACGAAAACATTGACCATAACAATGACGAGCACAAGGTAATTGGACATTGTGATGTTTGCGGCGCAGAAATGACTGTAAAAGAAAAGTGTGAATTCACAGTAGGTGAAGATAATCACAAATATTGTAGTCGTGAAGCTTGCGAAAATGAAAGAGATATTCGTAAGACTGAACCAGTTATCAGCGTGTCATATGTTGATGAAGAAGGTAATGCTATTACTCCATCTGAATCAATGTATAACAATAAGAACGAAGAGTTCCTTACATTTGACCAAAGAGTAAAGGTTATTGTTAAGGTTTACTGTGAGATTCTTGATGACGAAGCTTCAGAAGATTGGCTTAGCTTTATGAATGTAAATCTTACAGCCTATAATGGAGATTCTGAAAAGGATATTCCTTTAACATGTACAGCTTTTGATGATTGCGCAAAGACAGCCACTTATGAGTGGGTTTCTGAGAAGAACCCTAACTCTGTGACAACTGTATCAAAGGTAAAGGCAAGCTACTCTGTTTTAAAGAAGAACAGATGGGGATTTAGAAACCCATTATGCTTCTGGAATTATCATTCAGGTAACAGCGAGCAGAACATCAGATATATCGTTAGAAATATCCCTGTTCAGACTCAAATTGATAATATCAAAAACACTAGCATCACAGGTGGCCCTTGGACAATGGATGATTCTCACATTTGGTATTCAAATGCTATAAAAAATCACCCAGATACACTTACTGCAGTGTTTGAGGGAATGTCTATTAATAAAATAACAGACATCACTCTTGAAGAGATTAATTCAACAAATAAAGTAAAACTTACAACTTCAGACCCTGTACAAAAACCAGTATGGAATAGAAATGGCACAGCATTTATTGGATGGAACAATGTAATTACATTTAGTATTCCTACCAATGTAGAAGATGTTCATGAATATAGTCTTGCAGGTAAGTTATTAAATACAGATGTAAATAGTAAGAATTCAATTAAGACATACATCGACAACACAGCTCCAAAGGCAACAGTTGAGTACACATCAGACGCCAAGGTAGCTAATGAGAAATACTACAATAAGGACGTAACTGTAACTGTAAATGCAGATGAGAAGCATATCGATACAGTTAACTCAATCGTAAATGTTTCTAATCACAATAATACAAACGGTGAAGGCAAGTTTGCTGAAGGCTCTAACACTACATCAATTGTAGTAGGTGACGAGAGCGCTCATGTTGTATCTGGTACAATTTACGACTTAGCTGGTAACTCATTTGAGATTGAAGGTGAGTCAGAGTTTATTGTAGATAAGACAGCACCAGTTCTTACTATCAAATTTGATAACAACGAATTTAAGCATGATAAGTACTTCAAGGCTGATAGAACAGCTACATTTACACTTACAGATGTAAATATTGATTCAAAAGAAGCAGATATGAGCAAGGTTACAGTTAACGCAAAGGGCGGCAAGCATACTGTAAACCAGATGTCAGGATCTAACGGAAGCTACACAGGAAGCATTGTGTTTGATCAGGATGGTACATATTCAATCGGAACTATCGATTTTAAGGATAAGGCTGGTAATGAATGGGTAGCATCTTCTGACATGCAGGAGGATTACAACAAGGAATTTGTAATCGATAAGACAGCTCCTGTTGTAACAGTTGAGTTTGATAATAATAGTTTCTTAAATGGAATGTATTATAAGGATGCACGTGTTGCAACAATCAACTTTAAGGAATTGAACTTTACAAACAACCAGGTTTCAATCAAGAAGAATTCTGGTGAAGAGTTAGCAGTTCCAGGATTTTCTGCATACACAGATAAGGACGATACTCATACAACAAAGATTACATTTGATAAAGACGGTAAGTACGGATTTACACTTTCATGTGAGGATATGGCTGGTAACATGTCAAACACATATGTGAGTGATGATTTCGTAATCGATATGACAGCACCAGAGCTTGAGATTTCAGGTGTTACTGATATGTCTGCAAACAATGGCAAGGTAGTACCTTTTATCAAGTCAAAGGATGATAATCTTACAGATGCTTGTACAGAGATTACACTTTCAGGTTCAAACAATGGAACTATTAATCCATCTATAAGCAAGACAAAGGGAACAGGATTATTCACATATGAAATCGCTGATATAGCTCATGAAAAAGCTAATGACGATTTATATACACTTAATGTTAAGCTTACAGACTTAGCAGGTAACAAGGTTGAAAAGACTTACAAGTATTCACTTAACAGATTCGGTTCAATCTTTGTTCTTAGTGATGCCACAAAGGCAATGGTTGATAACTACTATGTAACAAGTCCACAGGATGTTGTTATTACA
>CACYLQ010000122.1 GCA_902775195.1 uncultured Pseudobutyrivibrio sp. | reverse complement strand
ATTACACTATCATTATCTTAAAATCTGATGTAATATAACAATATAAGTTAATAGAATATGAGGATATAATATGGCAGCTGATACAACAAAGAAAATGACAGAGGGAAACCCTCTTGGTTTAATTCTAGGATTTTCTATCCCAATGCTAGCAGGTTTACTGTTTCAGCAAATGTATAATCTGGTTGATACGATAATTGTTGGCCAAACGTTAGGCGATAGTGCTTTGGCGGCTGTAGGTTCTACTGGCTCTATAAATTTTCTTATAAATGGATTTTGCATGGGAATATGCTCAGGCTTTGCGATTCCTGTAGCGCAGAGATTCGGTGCAGAATCTTATGATTCTATGCGTAAATTTGTCGGTAATTCAATAATAATGTCTGGTATATTTGCAGTGGTAATCACAACACTTGTAAGTATTTTCTGTTATCAGATTCTTGTAATTATGCAAACTCCTGATGATATTATCGATTTAGCATATTCATATATTTCCATCATCTTTTTTGGAATTCCTGTAACATTTTTATATAACCTAACGGCAGGTATTATACGTTCATTAGGGGATAGCAAAACTCCTACCTACTTTCTGATAATGGCCGCAGGCATAAATGTGGTACTCGATATAGTTTTTATCATAGTTCTTGGAATGAGTGTTGATGGCCCAGCTCTTGCAACTGTAATGTCACAGTTTATTGCTGGAATTAGCTGTCTAATATATATGAAAAAGAAATTTCCTATTCTTAAATTAAGTAAGGGAGATTTAAAGTTAGGCAAACATCATAGCCAGGTTCTTATATCCATGGGTATACCATTTGGATTACAGTATTCTATTACAGCCATTGGTTCTGTTATATTACAGACAGCCGTTAACGGACTTGGAACAATAGCAGTAGCATCCATGACTGCAGGTGCAAAGGTTTCTATGTTTGTAGTATGTCCTTTTGATGCGTTAGGCGGCACAATGGCTACATACGCAGGTCAAAATGTAGGCGCAAAGAATATTCCAAGAGTTAAAAAGGGTGTATGGACGGCCCAGCTAATTGGAACTATATATGCAGTTTTCATTTTCATAGTTCTGATTTTTGCAGGAAGATATATTTTACGTTTATTCACATCTACAGATATTGTAATAGAACAAGCGATGATGTTCTTGCTGGCAAATGGTGTAACTTACACATTACTTGCCGCTGTAAATATCTTTAGATTTGCCATCCAAGGCATGGGCTTTTCAACCTTCGCAATCTATTCAGGTGTAATGGAAATGATTGCCAGAATCCTAGTGGCCTTTACTTTTGTTCCAATGATTGGCTTTTCAGGAGCGATTTGGGCTAGCCCAGTAGCATGGCTGTTTGCAGTAATCTTCTTAGTACCAGGATTATATTATTGCTGTAGAAAGTTAGACAAACAATTTAATGGGGAATACACCCATCATCTATAAGTAAGAGGAGTCGAAAGACTCCTTTTATAATATCAATTGACTTTAGCAGATAAAAGTGCTAAAGTGAATTCATTAAATATTCAACAAGGAGGAGGCAGCTATGAAAAAAATAGTTAGTTCATTAATAGCGCTATCACTTGCAATGTCTTTGGTGGCATGTGGAACAGATGCCGCAAAAGAGAAGGAAGCTGCAACAACTAAGACAGAAGAAACAGCAACAACTGATGATTCAAAAACATATAATGTTGGGGTTATCCAGCTTGTTCAGCATCCAGCCCTTGATACAGCTACTCAGGGATTTACAGATGCTCTTAAGGAGAAGCTTGGGGATAATGTGAATATCACAGTAGAAAATGCATCAGGCGATAATGCTACTTGTGCAACAATTGCCAATACATTCGTTTCAGATAACGTTGATTTGATTATGGCAAATGCCACACCAGCACTTCAGGCTTCTGAAACCGCAACAAGCACTATTCCAATCGTTGCCACATCTATCACAGATTACGCATCAGCACTTGATATTGAGGATTGGAGTGGAGCAACAGGCGTCAATGTAACAGGTACTTCTGATTTAGCACCACTTGATGGCCAGGCTGAAATGCTTCATTCACTTTTCCCTGATGCAAAAGAGGTTGGCTTAATCTATTGCTCAGGCGAGAAAAACTCTTTATATCAGGCTAAGGAAATCACAAAGTATCTTGAAGATTATGGATACAATGTTACTGATTATACTTTTGCTGATTCAGCAGATGTTGGTACAGTAGTTCAGTCGGCATGCGGAACAAGCGATGTTATCTATGTGCCAACAGATAATGTAGCCGCTAACGCAGCTGAAACAATCAACAACATTGCTCTTACTGCTAAGGTGCCAATTATTGCAGGTGAAGAGGGAATTTGCAAAGGCTGTGGAATCGCAACACTTTCAATTTCATATTACGATATAGGATATAACGCAGGTCTTATGGCTTATGAAATCCTTGCAAATGGAAAAGATCCAGCAACCTATGAAATCGAATATGCAACAGAATTCACAAAGGAATACAATCCAAAGATTGCTGAAGAACTAGGAATCAAATTACCTGATGACTATGTTGCAATAGAAATGGATTAAAAAAATATAAAAAGATAGTAGAGCAAGGCACCTACGCCTTGCTCTTTGGAGTTTAATTATGGGAATTGAAACATTAATTGCAGGAATGCCGGGTACCGTAGCACAAGGCATAATATACGGAATAATGGCTCTAGGCATTTACATTACATTTAAATTACTTAATTTCGCAGATTTGTCAGTAGATGGCTCATTTGCAACAGGCGGAGCTGTAGCTGCCATGGTGATTATATCAGGACACTCTTGGGGATTGGCTTTATTACTTGCATTTATAGCAGGCGCATTGGCAGGACTTATCACAGGTGTTTTACACACTGTGCTTGGAATCCCAGATATTTTAGCAGGAATTCTTACTCAGCTTGCACTGTATTCTATAAATCTTAGAATCGCAAAGAATCAGCCAAATACACCAATTTCAGTTGATAAATTCAATCTTGCAATATCACTTAGATATAAGAATGATGCTCTTATTACAGTTCTTGTTTTTGCAGCAATCATTATTGCAGTAATGTATTGGTATTTTGGAACAGAAATGGGTTCTGCTCTTCGTGCCACTGGAACAAATCCAGCTATGGCAAAGGCTCAGGGTATCAGTGTTAATGTAATGAAAGCCTTTGGCCTTGTTATTTCAAATGCCATTGTGGCTTTTGCAGGAGCACTATTTGCACAGTTTAATGGTAATGCTGATGTAAATATGGGAAGAGGTGCTATCGTAATCGGTCTTGCATCTATCATCATAGGAGATGTGCTATGCCAGGCATTGTTCAAAAAGAAATCCAACTTTGCATTATCACTTAGCTTCGTAGTAATAGGTGGTATTCTTTACTATATTTTTATTGCTATAGTTCTTTGGTTAAAGATGCCAGCAAACGATATGAAGCTATTTACAGCAATTATAGTAGCAATATTCCTTGCAGTTCCTTATCTTAAAAATAAAGCAAACAGTTCATTCTCAAAGGCTGCAAAGAGAGGAGGTCAGCACAATGCTTAATGCTATTAACCTACAAAAGACCTTCAACCCAGGTACAATCAACGAAAAGGTAGCCCTTAATGGCGCAACTCTTCATCTGGAAGAGGGAGAATTCTGCACAGTTATCGGCGGTAATGGAGCAGGTAAATCCACATTCCTTAATGCTGTTGCAGGAGTTTGGCCGGTAGATGGTGGAAAAATAGAAATCGATGGAATCGACGTAACAGGTCTTCCTGAGCACAAGCGTGCTAAATACTTAGGAAGAGTTTTCCAGGATCCTATGACAGGAACTGCAGCTAACATGCAGATAGATGAAAATATGGCTTTAGCTGCTAGACGTGGAAAGCTAAGAGGACTCAGCTGGGGCGTAACTAAAAAGGAAAGAGAAAGATATCATGAAATGTTAAAGGAGCTTGACCTTGGCTTAGAGGATAGACTTACAGCGAAGGTAGGACTGCTTTCAGGCGGTCAAAGACAGGCCTTAACACTTCTTATGGCAACTATCCAAAAGCCAAAGCTGTTGCTTTTAGATGAACACACAGCAGCCCTTGATCCAAAGACAGCTGCAAAGGTGCTTGAAATAACAGATATGCTGATTAGGGAGCACAATCTTACAGCGATGATGGTTACTCACAACATGCGTGATGCAATCACCTACGGTAACAGACTTATCATGATGAATGAAGGCAGAGTAATTCTTAACATCAGCGGAGAAGAAAAGAAGAATCTTTCTATCGAAGATCTCCTACATAAATTTGAAGAGGTTTCTGGAACAGAATTCACAAACGATACAGAAATATTATCTAAATAAGAACAGGCCATCTGGGGCGTTAAATCCTTCCAGATGGCTTTTTTATTTATATGTATTAAAATTTTATTAAAACCATTACTTTTTTTTCCATTTATGATAAATTAGAGTATGTAAACTTAGATAAATGGAGGCAGATGTGAACGAAAATAATAATAACCAAAATGGTGGAGACAAGAAAAATAATCGTCAGCCTTTTTATACATTAGGAATATTAATACTTGTAGCGTTGTTCTTTACTAGTATGATGTATAAGGGCGCCAACACTTCTCCAAATCAGGAAATTACTTACACTGAATTCTTGAATTTGGTTGAAGAGGACAAGGTTGAGGAGGTCAAATTTAAGGATGATGTTATTAACATCACTCTTAAAGAAGGTGAAACCTACGGCCTTTCCGAGGAGAAGGCTGAAAAGCTTAATCAGCTCTATGAAAGCGCTGGTCAGCCACAGCAGACAAAGCTTTATACTGCTTACATCAGAGATGATGAATTACTACCTCTCCTTAAAAAGCACGATATAGATATTGATGGAACAATAGCTGATTCAACAGCTGCTATCGTCTACAATATTCTTTCATTTATATTGCCATTAGTTCTTTTATGGGTGCTTTTAGGCTTCTTCATGAAGAAGATGGGCGGCGGTCCAATGGGTGTTGGCAAATCAAATGCTAAGCTTTACAACATGGAGCGCGCTACAGGCATCACATTTAAGGATGTAGCTGGACAGGATGAGGCTAAGGAATCAGTTCAGGAAATGGTTGATTTCCTTCACAATCCTAAGAAATATACAGATATCGGTGCTAAGCTTCCTAAGGGCGCACTTTTAGTAGGCCCTCCAGGAACAGGTAAAACACTTCTTGCAAAGGCAGTTGCTGGTGAGGCAGGAGTTCCATTCTTCTCACTTGCAGGTTCTGACTTCGTAGAAATGTTCGTTGGTGTTGGTGCATCTCGTGTACGTGACCTTTTCAAGGAGGCACAGAAGGTAGCACCTTGTATCGTATTCATCGATGAGATTGATGCCATTGGTAAGAGCCGTGACGCTCATTACGGTGGCGGAAACGATGAGCGTGAGCAGACACTTAACCAGCTCCTTTCAGAGATGGACGGATTTGATTCTAACAAGGGTCTTCTTATTCTTGCAGCCACAAACAGACCTGAGGTACTTGATAAGGCACTTCTTAGACCAGGTCGTTTCGATAGACGTATCATCGTTGATAAGCCAGATCAGAAGGGACGTCTTGAAATCCTTAAGGTTCATTCAAAGGATGTTAAGATGGATGAATCTGTTGATTTGGATGCACTTGCACTTGCATCAGTTGGTCTTGTAGGTTCAGACCTTGCTAATATTATTAACGAAGCAGCTATCCTTGCTGTTAAGGCAAAGAGAAAATACGTTACACAGAAGGATTTATTCGAAGCCTTCGAGCTTGTTGCCGTAGGTGGCAAGGAAAAGAAGGACAGAGCCATGAGCGAGAAGGAACGCAAAATCGTTTCTTATCACGAGGTTGGTCACGCTCTTGTATCAGCACTTCAGAAGGATGCTGAGCCAGTTCAGAAGATTACAATCGTTCCACGTACTATGGGTGCCCTTGGTTACACACTTCAGACTCCTGAGGAGGAGAAGTTCCTTGAAACAAAGGACGAGCTTATTGCCAAGATTGTTACTTACATGGGTGGACGTGCTGCTGAGGATATCAAATTCGGCACATACACATCAGGTGCTGC
>CACYLQ010000121.1 GCA_902775195.1 uncultured Pseudobutyrivibrio sp. | reverse complement strand
TGGATATCATCCTGTGTTACTCCATCGCCTACATAGAAGCTTCTAGAGCATGAACCTGTGTAACGTTCACGTCTGATGAAGTTACCATCATCATCCTTCTCATCATTGCTGCTGTTAGACTCAGCATTGATTGTAAGATATCCATCCTTAAGCTCTGCTTTGATATCTTCTTTAGCAAATCCTGGAAGGTTCATATCTAGCTGATATGCATTATCAGTTTCTTTTACATCTGTTGTCATCATTCGTGAAAAATCACGATCGAATCTGGAACCACCAAAACCTGTTACACGTGGTACTGAGAAGAAATCATCCATAAAATCATTTGATAAAATACTAGGCATTAACATAATACTTACCTCCTTTTATTGACGCTAGGCTCTCGGTCTAGTGGATTGTGAATTAGTTCCAAGTGAGGATTTCTTTTGTTCCCCTCTTGTTGATTATGTTTTACACCTAAAATTAGCACTCGTCAAGTGCGAGTGCTAATAATTTATAATTATTTTATATTTTGTTAATAAATTATCTGACTTTTACCAACTCAGTGAATCGTCAAACTCCTCAAGGCTGGCGTCAACAGGCTCTTCCTTAAGGATGGTGCGCATGTAGCGGTTGACTTCGGTACGCATGTCACGTCTAGTGCCATCTAAAGGAACCATAAGATTGTGGTTTACCCAAATCCAGTGGATGCCACGCTTTCTAGCTTCGGCTTCAAAAAGGCCGTGGTAGCCTGCCATGGATTTGCACCCAATGTGCACATACATAATGACCATATCTGCGTTCATCTGCTCACAGATTCTGAAAAGGTCCTCCACACCAGTTTCGTAGCCACCATTAGAGCGACTTCTCATAATCATGTTTTCATAGAGATAGCCCAAATCTAAAAGTGCCTGATGTTTGTCTGTGGTGCTGACCATCTCTGTAGAAACACAGCAAAGCATGTCATTGATAGGCACGATTCCCCAGCAGTTCATAAGCCAATTCGGAAATGCCGTATAGTATGCAGCCTGTACACCCCAGAGGATTGCACGATGTCGATACTCTTTGCAAGCCATCTCCTTATTCCTATAAGCCTCAGTTGCAAGTTTTGTAATCTTCTTACTTGTCTCTAAAAAGAGTGGACTGCGTCCACCTGCTGCCATATATTCACCATATCTATAGAAACCAAGTGTAGCTCCAAGCAACTGTGGATATTGTGTTTTGTTGATTTCCAGCCACTCTAAAAATTCCTTTGTTTCATCATTGAAGCGAGCCATATTTTCAAAAAGATAATCCCAATCGAATTTCTCCCCTGTATGCTCCTCTATAAAGTGAATGGCATTTAAAATTTCCTCACCTGCATATTCCTGCACACTCTCCTGGCGATGACGGATTGGCGATGCCAATTGGAATGTAGGTATACCCATACTTCTTGCCATAAGTCCACCGCCCATAAGACTGCCATCGCAGGTAGTGTTGCATTGTACTGCGCAGGCACCTATCTTTGGCAAATCATCATCAATGGCTGCTCCTAGCTCCGCAGCTGGCATAGGGCAGACATCTGTAGGAACTCCATATTCATGTGTCTTGTCCACATAATGCATTACACCTTCCTGACACATAAAGGAGCTGGCATAGATAGCAGGCACCTCGTAGCTGACCCACTTGAGATTTCTGAAGCCACCCATAATAGTGCTCATCATATTTTCATCGAAGATAACCATCTTCTTTGAAAGCTCTGTATCATTTCCAATTTCAGGGTCAGCCTTAAACATATCTGTAAGAGAAAGTGTCATATCGATAACAATCAGGCCGATTCCTTCGTGTGCAAGACGAAGTGCTGTTCCACGAAGTCCTTCTGTATGGCGGTCCATAAAATCTGGAACCGCAAGATAATTGCTCATCCATCTATATCTAAAGAAGCCCTTGAAATTGTTTGGCTTCATCATAAATCTGGCTAGTACAGATAAGTAGTAAAGCCAGCGAGTGTAATCGTACCAGGTATCTTTAAACCCACGCCATTCTCTTCGGCGGCGAGGGCGACGTCCTGAATAAAGCACTTTCCCAAGTGGCTCACTTCCATATTCTTTTCCCATTAGTTCGCCCTCCTTTCAGCCTTGGCATCTGCAATCTTTTTCACTTCTACTCGCTCTACAAAAGCCTGAATTCGTGTGCGAAGCTGACCGGAAGAACGTACTGAATATGGTCTGTCCACGGAAAGTACAGGCCAGCCATACTCCTCCTGCATAACGTGAAAAGCTGAAGCTCTTTCATATCCCCAGTAATCACAGAACTTAATCTGCTCATAGATAAGTCCGTCAGCCTTGTATTCCTTTGCAAGATAATCCACGTACTCCCTGCGCTCCATTATCTTTTCCTGATTGAAGAAGCGTGGACATTTGCCCCACTGCAAATAAGTACGGCAAATCTGTGTAAGTACATCTTCCTCGTCATTAAGCTCAATCACCTGTCTGCCAGGAAGTGAGCCAAAGCAATATCTATCTGCCACAACAAGGGCACCACATTCTTCTGCAAGACGGATAAACTCTGGATCATCTATTTCAGAGCCTATCATCACAACCCTGATGCGATAGTTATTCTTCTCATCAGGCTCTCTTGTTTTAAGCTCCTCTAAGGTGTCCTGTAATTTATCAATAATCATATCCTTTGGACTGCAGTAGCTGGCCAGACATAGCACCGCAAACTCGTATCCGGTGATAACAGGATTATCGCATTTACGATAATCTCCAATAGCAGTAAGAAGCTCACTTACTTTATTTTGCTGCTCTACAGCTGCACGAAGTGCCTCATCTGAGATATCTACTCCAAGCTTTTCATGAAGTGGCTCAAGCACATGAATGCGCATCTGCTTAACATAATGCTTAAGCGCTGTCTCATCAGATTTCATAGGAACATCTGAATATGTAACAAAGAAATCTGGGTTTGGATTAGTTTTAAGATGCTCGATATTTTCCACGCAGCGATTCATCTGCGCGCAGGCATCTGGTGCGATAATGCAATCAAGGAAATTAAAGCCCCCCTCTAAAGCTCTTTCCAAAAATGCACGGCAAGCCTCACACAAAGTGGAGCTCATATAATATGTTCCCATTTCAATTGAGCCGGTGCGAGGTGCACGGAGTCTGACAGAAAAACAACCTGGCAAATTAAGTAAAGGCTCAGGAATTTGAAAACAAACATGGCCAATAGCATGTCTTCCCTCGTCCTTTGCTACTCTTGCAAGGTCGTTGTAGCTATCCTCAAGAAGTTTTTCGAAATAATATAAATGTTTTAG
The DNA here is from genome assembly GCA_902775195.1 of uncultured Pseudobutyrivibrio sp. Taxonomy (GTDB): domain Bacteria; phylum Bacillota; class Clostridia; order Lachnospirales; family Lachnospiraceae; genus Pseudobutyrivibrio. Next base: position 2,793 of record CACYLQ010000121.1, on the reverse strand, counting down.
GTCCTTCATTTATACCCCCTATTAAGTTATTCTCGTCTATTTTATCAGCAAAACGCCATCTAAACAACAAATTTCGAAAAAATTCACAGAGTATAATCACAAAATGTAGTAATAATATTGTATGTGTACCACTATATGTGCTATTATAGGTGTAAGTGGAGGATGAAATAATGTATAGAACTGATTTTTTATTCAGCTCACATTTGAATTATCAGATTAATGCGGCTAAAACTGACAGTGATGACACCAGCATCCCTGACAAGGATATTATGTCCATTAACCTTAAAAAGTGTGATTTTAAAGAGTTTTCCAAGGCTCTTTTATTCGAAAAAAATAAAAATCCAGATTTTAACTTTGTCGATTCCAGCTTAGAGGCTGTTAAGCCATCTAACTTTGAACCTGGTAAAAAATACAACTTCATCGACCTTACTGATTACGCAAAGCATACTGCCATCACTATTGGCAATATGGCTCTATTCAGTGAGCTTCAAAAGATTGCCAGTGCTATGGAGGCTTTTGTAGCTGATTCCCCAGCAACTGACACTACCGCCACTCACGTCATCAAATCCTTTGATGACTACAATATATTCGACATTAAAACTCAGCCTAGCACTATCGAAGAGTTAGGCAGCTGCGTTATTCCTGGTGGAACTGAAGGTGCCATCAAAATCGCCGCCACCTTCCACGCTAGCAGCACCACTGATAATCCAATAATATCAGTGCGCTTTTATTCAATAAATAACAGGGTTTATCTTACAAACCGTGATATAATTGCTATTGATAACATATACAAGGCCAATGCCTCTATTATGGAAACCTTCGCATACATGAGCTACAAGGATTTTCTCAGCAATCATTTCAACTATTCATTTGATAAAATACTAATCAGTAATTCCATCGAAATAGATAGCTTGGATGATATGTATAACAAGCATTATGACCTTCGTATATACGATAGACTTAATGCCTAAAGCTACATTTTAAGGATTTACTAAAGAGGCGAATAATGCAAGCACCAGAATCATTTATTAATCATTCCGACGAGGACAGAGAAATCGTTCATCGTCATCAAAATACAGAATTTTTATTTTATCAGCAGGTAGCTAAAGGAGATGTAGAGGCCATCCGCAATAACTGCCTGAATCACGAATTTCTTAACCAGGCAGGGGTGGGTATGCTTTCTAAGGACCCTGTCCAGAATCTTAAATATCATTTTGTAGTTTCCGTTGCAATCATCTCACGTCTTTGTGTTGATAATGGCATGGAGATGGAAAAATCTTATCGTCTTAGCGACCATTACATCCAAGAGCTTGATGATATTAATTCAATAACAGATATGGAAAAGATTCACGACAGGATGGTTATGGATTACACCGAGAAAATGCGTATAATCCGCCAGAATGCAGGATTGTCACGTCCTATGACAGAATGCATGAACTTTATCTATTCTCATCTTAAAGAAAGAATCACTGTAAAGGATTTGGCTGAATACACCAGCAACTCAGCCAGCTACATTTCCAGACTTTTCAAAGAAGAATTGGGCGTTTCCACTAGTGATTATATTAGAAGTGCCAAGCTTGAGGCATCTAAGAATCTGCTTAGATTTAGCGATTATAGTCTTGCAGACATTGCAAACTATTATTCATTTACTTCCCAGAGTCATTTCAGCCAGCTGTTTTTAAAAGAAACTGGCCTGACACCAAAAAAGTACCGTGAGAAATACTACGGTACACAATGGAAGGGGACCACAAACGATATAATGTCTTATACCGATGGGTCCCAGAATGAAGAAAATTTATCCTAATAACACGAGAATTTTATTGTTATTTTCAAGCCTCTCAATAACATCTCGATTAATTATTAGCTGTGTTTGATTAACAGGTAGCTCGTTACCATTTAACTGAGCTGCCTTTATTTTATATGAACCAAAATCCTTTCTTTCAGGATTTTCTATGATGATTTCAAATCTCTTATCTGCAAAATTAAGTTCAATTGCTGCAGTATTGTTGTCATCAAACTGTTCCTTCAAAAGGGCTGGTGCGATTTCCAGATTTCCTCTGTTTCCTCTAACACCGAACACCTCTGTTATCATTGTAAGCAGATACCATGAAGCTGCCCCTGTAAGATATGGGTATTTGCCTCGTCCGTCTGCTGCAAAATATTCTGGTATGCCAGGATAAATTCGGCTTACCTTGTAATTCATTGATGCATCAAATAAAGACTTAAGGGATTTGTAGCCTGCTTTAGCAAAGCCTCTTTGATACAATGCGTTTGCATACATTACAGACATGTGAGAAAATACTGCTCCATTCTCCTTTTCACCGTATGCAAATCCAAACATTCTACCAAGATCAGATTTTACTTCACCAAAATCAGTGTTTAATCTGTAGCCACCAATTTCACCTCTGTATAAATATCTATCAGCAGCCTTTACAATCTTTTGGATACGGGCATCATCTGCCACATTACCCATGATTGCAAACACCTGACCTGTAAGCATCATTCTAGTTTTTTCATCTATCTCATCAAAGTATTCAACCTTGCGCTTGCTGTTGTCATAATAGCTGTTAAACCAGCCCTCGCCGTCCTTGCCGTCAATCCATTCATTAGCATTTAGCTGGGCAGCGAAATCCTCAGCCATTTCATTTATAGTATCAACCAGGCTTGTGACAGTAATGATGCTCTGCTTTCCAGAGATGTTTCCATCCACAAGCTTCAGGTAGTTTTCCAGAATTTCTTTCTTAGCTGAAATTGTTTTTTCACTTCGTATATACGAATTAACAAGTATCACAA
>CACYLQ010000120.1 GCA_902775195.1 uncultured Pseudobutyrivibrio sp. | reverse complement strand
GTTTCAAAGCCCCAAAAAGTATAAGATTGCTAGTTAGCTTCTTCCTTATACTTTTTTTGTAGATTTCCCCATATAAAGTTCATTTTTAAGTATAAGATTAGAATTTGAGCTTATTCTTATACTTTTTATTAAACGGGACAGCCAGCGGGGGAGGCACGTTGGTTATGCCTATTATTTCTCAGCTAAAAAAAGAAGTAATCTCCCGCCTAAAGGTTTGATTACTTCTTTTTATATAAAGATGTAAATATATACTTAAACTAAAAATCTATATTTTAAGACTTATACATCATGCTTTTCTTCTTCGTTTTCATCGGATTTTCTAGCGTTTTCTACAGGCTTAATTTTGTCCGTATTTATTATTCTTTTACTTCCACTAATAAAATCACCTATATTATAAAATACTTGTGCTAATCTATATTTAAAAGTATCGAATTTATCTGTTTTCTCTTTTTCAGGTATAGGTACATAACTAAAAAATGTTTTGATATTTGAATCTATATCTTCAAGTTTCACCTTATGCACTTTAGATGCGTTACGCATTTTAGATTCATTTCCAACAAGAAAATTATTGCCGATTCGTGAGTAAACATACATTTCAGGTAGTACCTCGCCGTCATCATCAAATAGATGCAATTTAATAATCGATTCACTATTACTAACATTTAATAGCTGTGTAGCGATAACACTGCCTTCTAATACCGAGATAATTAAACAAGCATTAAAATAATTTGCCTTGCAGACTTTTAAAATAATACTAATTTCATTTGAAAAACCTACTACCTCTTTGCTATCTTGTGATGCTTGTTCTATAAGATATTGTCCTAATGTCCCCTGATAATTCAATACATTTCCCATAATATATGTAAATGAAATATTGGAAACAATGAACCCGAATACTACTAAAAATAATATTGAAAATGCCGTACTATACCCATTAGAAATCTTATTTTTTCTTTCTTTATAATCAGCTCTTAAATAACATATAATAAAAAATGCCACTACAAAACACAAAAACAATATTGTGTTAATAAAATCTGTTGAAAATGCGCATATTATGCCAAATTCCACATTCAATGCAAAAATAATTGCTACCGCTCCTAATACAATTCCTATGTCATGTTTTCTTCTTGCGTATTCGCTTGATAACAGTAACTCCAAATTATTTTTTCTTGCTTCTTTGTAATACACAACTAAAATAAGCAAAATAGAAATCGCTACAGTTAACATCTCCTTTGATTGCTGTAAAAATTCTAACATATATTCCCCTCCTTTAAATACACATATATTACATCTTGTCTATAATACCTCATTTAATAACGCCTTACAATATATATCAATGAATATGACACTTGTTAATAATAAAGCGAAGCGAACACGATAAATATGCCTATTTTCATCCCCTCTACATTCATTATTCCTAGTATCTCCAGGCGCCAGGAATTTAAAGTATGACAAACATAGCTATAATGAGGTTGTCATACTTTGTTTTGTTGCTGTAGGTGCCATTTTTCATTTTTAAGTATGACTTTTTCTTGATTTTGGACTTTAGATACTCACTTTTGCCATTCTCAAGAGTTTATGCCTTGGTTTCCAGTATGACAACCTTATTTTCCGCCGATAGTCATACATAAAACTTGGATTCAGCGCCCTTGCACTGCGATTACAAGTATGACTGATTCAAATAAAGGCGATTGTCATACTTCATTTTTATTTGCTTTGATTAAACGGGGAACAGCCAGCGGGATGCGCGGTGGTTATGCCTATTGTTAACTGTTCTCGAAAAGATGTTTATATGCATGGCTTTGCCATAGAATGGCGTTATTCTTAGTATAAGATATAGTCGATTTTCCGATTTTATACTTATAACTGGGCAGATATGTGATTCACCCGTAGATAAAAGTATATAATCTGTTGATATTTGCATGTCTTATACTTTTTTCGCAGGCAATACAATGTTTCAAAGCCCCAAAAAGTATAAGATTGCTAGTTAGCTTCTTCCTTATACTTTTTTTTGTAGATTTCCCCATATAAAGTTCATTTTTAAGTATAAGATTAGAATTTGAGCTTATTCTTATACTTTTTATTAAACGGGACAGCCAGCGGGGAAGCACGGTGGTTATGCCTATTATTTACTTTATCTATTGTGCTGTGCCAACTGGACGACTTTGGGCACGCAGGAGCACCTCTTTGACTCTGATGCGTGCTTGACTTGACGACTTCAAACACGCAGGAGCAACACTTCGGCTCTGGTGCGTGCTTGACTGGGCGACTTGGAACACGCAGGGAAAACACTTTGGCTGCTGTGCGTGCTTGACTAGGCGACTTGGAACACGCAGGGAAAACACTTTGGCTGCTGTGCGTGCTTGGCTGGGTGACTTGGAACACGCAGGGAAAACACTTTGGCTGCTGTGCGTGCTTAACTGGGCGACTTCAAACACGCAGGTGAAACATTTCGGCACGGGTGTGTGTTTTGGTGACTAAAGAAATATGATTTTACGATGGCAGGGGGACAGAGGAATGGACGCGCGGTGGTTATGCCTATTATCCAAGTAAAATGGATTCTACGTAGTTGCATATACTTGTGACTGTGTTTGACACGAACTAGCTATTCTATCACATGACAAGGGCACCCCGAAGGGTGCCCCGCCTATAAAGGAATTAGTATTGATATGAAAGTTGCTAATCTTTATTTAGCATTATTCATTTTATGGATTTTGTGGATCTGGTGTACCACCACCTGAACCTGAGCTAGGATCAGGATCTGTATTTGTGCCCTGCTGTCCAGAATTTCCACTAGGTGTTGTTGTAGGTAATGCGCCATCATGGTCTTTCATATACTCAAGTTTTGCTTTATCTTCATTTGCAGAATCAAGAGCTGTTTGTGCATTAGTTTCTGCAGTTGTTGCATCAGCAAATGCTTTAGTTGCACCAGATGAAGGATTTCCTATAGCATTAGTTGCATCTATAACTGCTTGGTCAGCTGCTGAATCTGCGGCATAAGCAGCATCAAACGCTGCACTTGCTTTCGAAAAATCAGAAGCTGCTTTATCTCGCTCATTTGTTTTTGTTGCTAGCTCTGTTTCTTTTGCATTCTTTCTTGCTACAGCTTCATCATAAGCATTTTGAGCACTTGCCCTTGCCGCTGATTTCTGATCCGCGTTGTTCTTAGCACTAACAAGGTTACTATCAGATGGCTGTGCATGATTTGTTACCTCAGTATTGGCCTCTGTAACTGCAGCTTTATATGGATTATTGTCTTGGCCATTATCATCCTGAGAATCATACCACGCTTTAAAATCAGCATCACCGGAAACACCAATCAAATCAGCAAAACCATTTTCATAGTCTTCAAGATTGATAGGAGTATCATTTTCTCCTAATGTCTCATTATATGCTCTTACAGCATCTAATTGAGCAGTTGTCAAAGCGCTTGCGGCATTATCTGCTGCTGTCTTAGCTGCATTATAACTTGCTAATTCTGTAGCATATGTCTGCTTAGCGTTAATATCGTTACTGATTGCAGTATTCAAGGCATCATTAAGACCTGCTATACAATCTGCAGCTTGAACAGGTTCTGCGTTTGTGTTTGCTGATACAACACCATTACTATCTACTGTAACATCTGTTGGTTTATAGTAGGCATTACCTACTTTCACAGCATTCAATGTATCTAAAGCAGACTGTGTAGCATCTACTGCATTTTGAGCAGTAGTTACTGCTTGCTGAGCTGTTGCTAGATTTTCTGCTGCAGTATCAAGTTCCTGTTGGGTAATTTCTGCTGCATTTTCAGCCTTTGTCTTAGCGGCAGTAGCATCATCTAAAGCTTTCTGAGCATTTTGTTTTGCTGTTGTAGATTCTGTCAATGCATCCTGAAGATCATCTATAACAGGCTTTAATTGTTGCAACGCTTCTTTTGCTGCATTTATTTTATCTGCATTAGTTACATTATCTGATGTATCATTTGCTTTGTCATAAGCTGTTGCAATAGCACCTGTACCAGTTTTAAGAGCACTTAAATCAGCTGCTGCATCATTGGCATGTGAAAGAGCATCTCCTGCTTCCTGCGTCGCATTAGTTACAGCGGTTTGAACATCTGCGACAGCTTTTCCTGCTTCCTTAGCAGCTGCTGCACCTGATGTAGGTGTTACACTACCAGATCCGCCAGAGCTTGAAGAGCCGCCAGAACTTCCGCCTGAAGAACCACCTGAACTGCTGCTGCCTGCGGCTGCCTTCTTGACGCCGCCAGGGAGGATGTTTTCTGCTGGGAATCCGCCGAGAGTTCTGTGCTCCTTGATACCACACAGTGCAAAGTGCTGATAATAAGAAGCTGTGTTGTCGCCGAATGCCTTAGAAAGGTCAGGATATGCAGCCTTGTAAGCATTAACATCAAAATACTGGTTAATCTTACGGCCTTCGTTAATACCAAATTTCATAAAGTGCTGGAATAATGCGTCTGCATCTGTTCCAAAAACTGCTACAACATCTGGATAAAGCTGAGCGTAAAGCTTAGCATCAAAAATCTGACGAAGTGGAGAGTTTACTGCGTCTTCTGCGCTAGCTGCTCTTCCTTCTTTTTTACCGAAGGTGTTGTAGTGTGACTCCAATGCCTTTGGAGTTGTACCAACAACTGCAACTACATCTGGATTCTGCTTTGCATAATAGTTTGCATCAAATGCTGCAAATGCAGGAACTGATGTAGCAACTGTTGTTGCGGCAACTGTAGCTGCCATGAGTCGTACTAGTTTCTTGTTTCTTGTCATATCTCTTCAAGCCCCTTTCTTATATAATTTTTAATTACTTTCAACGGTTATTATTTTCGACCCCGCCGTTAATTTGTATTTTAGAACTCTGCACTAGTATTTGCAATACATTTGTCATGCATTACGCAGGATTTCATATTTTTTTCACACAATTTAAAGTTGATGTATATAAACGATTGATATTATATAATACGAATATGCTACCATACGGTTGCATTATACCCATAGGAGGATTTAATGTATGAGTTTTCAATTAAGATCTGATAGAAAAGAAACTGAGAATAAAACAGTAAGATTTCCGGTGCATTTGCTGGATAGAATAGAAAAAGCAATCGTCGGCAAGGACGTTAGCTTCTCTGGATTTGTAATACAGGCTTGTGAATTTGCTTTAGAAAATATGGATGAAAATGAAAAGGAGTAGCTGCAATACAAAATGTATTGCAGCTACTCTTTTTTTGTCTTTTAGCCCTCATCAGTCGGCTTCGCCGACAGCTTGTCTCGCCTCCCGGCTCGGTCGTTGCTGAACAGGCTCCACTGGAGCCTAGCAACCCCAGAAGGGGAAGCCTATTATACTGCTAAGAAAAACTTGATAAGGAATAATAAAGAAATTACATAAGTAAGAGCTGAAACTTCCTTAGCCTTACCTGTAAATACCTTAATGACTGTGTATGAAATCATTGCAAGACCAATACCGTGTCCGATTGAACCAGAGATTGGCATAGCGATGAGCATGATTGTAACTGGTACACAAACTGAAAGGTCATCAAAGTTAACCTTCTTAAGACCTGTCATCATAAGTACACCAACATAGATAAGTGCTGCTGATGTAGCTGCTGCTGGAATGATTGCAGCGATAGGTGCAAGGAAGATGCAAAGAAGGAATGCGATACCGCATGTAAGTGCTGTAAGACCTGTACGTCCACCTGCCTCAACACCTGATGCAGATTCGATGAATGTTGTAACTGTAGATGTACCTGTGCATGAACCTACGATTGTACCGATTGAATCTGAAAGAAGAGCTTCCTTCATGTTTGGCATGTTACCCTCACGGTCAACCATGCCTGCTCGTGATGCAGTACCAACAAGTGTACCGATTGTATCGAACATATCAATAACGCAGAATGTAATAACAAGTGTGATTGCTGTGAACCATCCCATCTGAGCAAGTCCTGCGAAGTTGAACTTGAGAAGCAAATGGATTGTTTCCAAGGAATACTGCATCGCCAATCCAGTAAATTACTGAAGCTGCAAGCATACCGATAATAACCGCACCCTTAATTCCCTTTGATGCAAGAACAACGATAATGAAAAGACCTACAAACATAGTAACTGCAGAAAGTACCATCATTGGATAAGCATCTGTCATAGTCTGCTTAGCGTATCCTGCAGTAAGTGCTCCAAAGAAATCCTTCATTACAAAGAACTGATTGAAGTTTGAATCTGCAATGTAAACATTTGAGCCGAAGCCAATGTTAAGAAGCATAAGACCGATTGCTGGTGAAATACCAAGTCTGATTCCAAGTGGAATAGCATCTACAATCTTATCACGAATGCCTAAGAGTGAAAGAACAAGGAATACTAAACCTTCGATAAGGATGATGCAAAGCATTGCCTGGAATGATTCAACATATCCCATACCTGTCATAGCAACAAGGTTACCAATAACGATTGCCATGAATGAGTTAAGTCCCATTCCTGGAGCCAAACAGAATGGCTTGTTAGCAAGAAATGCCATTACAAACATTGCAATTGCTGATGAGAGGCAAGTAGCAAGGAATACACCGTTCCAAAGCTCCTGTCCGCCTGCACCGTAATTAGTAAGCAAGTTTGGATTCAAGGCAATGATGTATGCCATTGTCATGAATGTTGTGAGTCCAGCGATGATTTCTGTCTTCACTGTGGTGTTGTTAGCGCTAAGTTTGAATCTTTTCTCTAACATATAAAATTCTCCTCCTGGTCCGCCTGTTTATTACAGGCAAAGCTTTAATTTATATCTAATTTTTATAATTAGAAACTGTTTTAGGGTCCCAGCTGCTTGGGGTGATGTATGTATATGCCCTCATCAGTCGGCTGCGCCGACTAACCCTCATCCGCCCCTGCGGGGCACCTTCCCCCAGAGGGGGAAGGCTTCATATTTAGTTAATACTTGCTTTAATAAATGCTGAGAATAATGGATGTGGCTTATTAGGACGGCTCTTAAATTCTGGATGGAACTGTACACCAACATGGAACTTGTTTGATGAAACCTCGATAGCTTCAACAACCTCATCGTTAGGTGATGTTCCAGAAATTGTAAGACCCTTCTCTGTCATAAGCTCTCTATATGAATTGTTAAACTCGAATCTATGTCTATGACGTTCTGAAATGTTTTCACTTTTGTATGCTTCAAAAAGCTTTGTGTCCTTGCGAACTGCACATGGGTATGCTCCAAGACGCATTGTACCGCCCTTTCTAAGAACAGCCATCTGCTCTTCCATAAGGTCGATTACACAATGCTTACCTGTGCTGTTGAACTCTCTTGAATTTGCATCCTCAAGTCCGCAAACGTTACGTGCAAATTCAATTGCAGCAACCTGCATACCAAGGCAGATACCAAGGTATGGAATATCATTGTCACGAGCATACTGACAAGCGACAATCTTTCCTTCTACACCTCTATCACCGAAACCACCTGGAACTAGGATACCATCGCACATTCCAAGCTTTTCTTTAACATTATCTTTTGTGATTTCTTCTGAATCAACCCACTCAATTTCAACGTGAGCATCGTTTGCATAACCACCGTGGTAAAGTGCCTCACGAACTGAAAGGTATGCATCATGAAGTGCAACATACTTACCAACGATTGCAATTCTAGTAGTCTTCTTAAGGCCCTTGATAGTATCAACCATCTTCTCCCACTCTTCAATCTTTGGAGTAGGATTATCAAGACCAAGCTCACGGCAAACAACATCATCTAATCCATACTTATGCATCATAAGTGGAGCCTCGTAAAGGCAATCAAGTGTGTCGTTTTCGATTACGCAGTCCTTCTTAACATTACAGAATAATGAAATCTTATCCTTTATAGACTGCTCAAGTGGATGGTCTACACGGCATACAATGATATTAGGAGCAATACCAAGTGACTGAAGCTCCTTAACAGAATGCTGTGTTGGCTTTGACTTGTGCTCTTCTGAACCAGAAAGCCAAGGTACAAGTGTTACGTGAATGAACAAGCAATTCTCACGTCCCTTTTCAAGTGAAACCTGACGAATAGCCTCAAGGAATGGCTGAGACTCGATATCTCCAGTTGTTCCACCGATTTCTGTGATAAGAACATCACAATCAGATGTTTCAGCACCCATATAGATGAAGCGCTTGATTTCTTCTGTGATATGAGGAATAACCTGAACTGTCTGTCCAAGGTATTCGCCCTTTCTCTCACGGTTAAGAACGTTCCAATATACCTTACCAGAAGTAAGGTTAGAATATTTGTTTAGACTCTCATCGATGAATCTCTCGTAGTGTCCCAAGTCAAGGTCTGTCTCGGCTCCATCATCAGTAACGAATACCTCTCCATGCTGATATGGGCTCATAGTTCCTGGGTCAACATTCATATAAGGATCAAGCTTCTGTGAAGCTACCTTATAACCTCTCATCTTTAATAAACGTCCTAAAGATGCTGCTGTGATACCCTTACCTAGGCCTGATACTACACCACCAGTTACAAATACATGCTTTGTCATTTTACACTCCTTAATTTTTATTATTCATTGGATTACATCATTAATAGAAATCTTAATTAAGATAAATGTGACATATTTCCTCCTGAAAATAGAAAAAGCGTTTTTTTTTTGAAGGAATTCCTCCAAAAAAATAAACGCTCAATTACTATGAAATATTACAACATGAAAAAGAATTTGTAAAGAGGGAATTTTTGCTAAATATTTACCCCTCATCAGTCAGCTGCGCTGACAGCTTCCCCCCAGGGGGAAGCCTTTAATAACAGATTGTTCATTTTGTTTATTGTATATTTTTGCATCTACATTTATAATACCAAATGTTGTATAAAAATATATTTATATAAGAAAGAATTGGATTTATGGAGAACAAATTATTCAAATTAGGTATCGACATCGGTTCTACAACCGTAAAAATAGCAGTTCTCGATGACGATGACAATCTTTTATTTTCAGATTATCAGAGACACTTTGCTAATATCCAGCAGACTCTCACTGATTTATTAACCCAGGCCAAGTCATCACTTGGTAAGATTCAGGTTCGTCCTATGATTACAGGTTCAGGCGGTCTTACTCTTGCTAAGCACCTTGGCGTGGAATTTGTACAGGAGGTTATCGCAGTTTCTACTGCCCTTACTCACTATGCTCCTCAGACAGATGTTGCAATCGAGCTTGGTGGTGAGGATGCCAAAATCATCTATTTTGAGAATGGTAATGTAGAGCAGCGTATGAACGGTATCTGTGCAGGTGGTACAGGTTCATTTATCGACCAGATGGCATCTTTACTTCAGACAGATGCACCAGGTCTTAACACATACGCAAAGGATTATAAGGCACTCTATCCTATAGCTGCCCGTTGTGGTGTTTTCGCCAAGACTGATATTCAGCCTCTTATCAACGAAGGTGCTTCTAAGGAAGATTTGTCTGCTTCTATTTTCCAGGCAGTTGTTAACCAGACTATTTCAGGTCTTGCTTGTGGTAAGCCTATCCGCGGTCACGTTGCATTCCTTGGTGGTCCACTTCACTTTTTGGATCAGCTTAGAGAAGCATTTATCCGTACACTTAAGTTAGATGATGAGCACGCTATCCTTCTTGATAACTCTCATCTTTTTGCAGCTATCGGTTCTGCTCTTAATTCAAAGGAAGAAAATAACGTTCCTATGGACGACCTTATCGACAAGCTTTCTGAAGGAATTAAGATGGACTTTGAGGTTGCCAGACTTGAGCCATTATTTGATGGTGAAGATGATTTCAGAGCCTTCAAGGACAGACATGCAAAGGCAGAGGTTAAAAAGGGTGATTTAGCTAACTATCATGGTAATGTTTACCTTGGTATCGATGCTGGTTCTACTACTACAAAGCTTGCAGTTGTTGGCGAGGATGGAACACTTCTTTATTCCTTCTACTCAAGCAACAACGGTAGCCCACTTGCTACTTCACTTAAGGCACTTAAAGAGATTTACTCTATCATGCCTGAGGATACACATATCGTACATTCTTGTTCAACAGGTTACGGTGAAGCTTTACTTAAGGCTGCACTTCAGCTTGATGATGGCGAGGTTGAGACAATTGCTCACTACTATGCTGCAGCATTCTTCAACCCTGATGTAGATTGTATCCTTGATATCGGTGGTCAGGATATGAAATGTATCCGCATCAAAAACGGCGTAGTTGATAGCGTACAGCTTAACGAAGCATGCTCTTCTGGTTGTGGTTCATTCATCGAGACTTTCGCCAAGTCACTTGATTTCACAGTTCAGGATTTTGCTGAGGAAGCTCTTTTTGCTTTGAACCCAATCGACCTTGGTACACGTTGTACTGTATTTATGAATTCAAAGGTTAAGCAGGCACAGAAGGAAGGCGCATCTGTTGCCGATATTTCTTCAGGTCTTGCTTACTCTGTAATAAAGAACGCACTCTTCAAGGTTATCAAGCTTTCTGATGCATCAGAGCTTGGAAAGAACATCGTTGTTCAGGGTGGTACATTCTACAATGATGCTGTTCTTCGTTCCCTTGAAAAGGTTGCAGGTGTTAATGTAGTTCGTCCTGATATTGCAGGTATCATGGGTGCCTTCGGTTGTGCCCTTATCGCTAAGGAGCGTTACGAGGAAAATCCTACAACTACTACACTTGGCATTGATGAGATTAACAATCTTACATTTGATACAAAGCTTACTCGTTGTCAGGGTTGCGTGCATTGATGAGATTAACAATCTTACATTTGATACAAAGCTTACTCGTTGTCAGGGTTGCGTGAACCACTGCTTACTTACAATCAACAGATTCTCTGGCGGTCGTTCATTCATCACTGGTAACAGATGTGAAAAGGGTGCAGGCGGTGTTAAGAACAAGGAAAACATCCCTAACCTTTACGAATACAAATACAACAGATTATTTGATTACGAGCCTCTATCAGAGGAAGAAGCAACCCGTGGCACTGTTGGTATTCCACGTGTACTTAACCTTTATGAGAATTACCCATTCTGGGCAACATTCTTTAAGGCTCTTAAGTTTAGAGTAGTTCTCTCTCCTCGTTCAAACCGTAAGGTTTACGAAATGGGTATCGAATCTATCCCATCTGAATCAGAGTGCTACCCAGCCAAGATGGCACACGGTCATGTGCA
>CACYLQ010000119.1 GCA_902775195.1 uncultured Pseudobutyrivibrio sp. | reverse complement strand
TCAGAGCGGCAGAAAGATGGAAGTTTACACAGATTTACCTGGCATGCAGCTATATGCTGGTAACTACCTTGATACTTCACACATCGGCAAGGGCGGATGCGTTTACGACAAGCGTTACGGTGTATGCTTCGAGTCGCAGTTCTTCCCAAATGCCATCAACGTACCAGAGTTTGATCAGCCAATCGCAAAAGCAGGCGTTAAAGCTCACTCAACCACAATTTATAAATTCCTATAAATCAATAACTCCCTTAGGTTTAACCGCCTAAGGGAGTTTTTTGTTGTGGTTATTTGGTTTATTAGTTCATTAGTTATTTGTAATTGTCAAAGAATCAAGATATGCGTCCCACTGGCCGTCATCCGCAGTAACGACTAATTCAATGGTTTGCTCGCCAGTTCCATGAGTTACATTTTTGATTGTATATTCTGCAGGATAAGCGTCTCCAAAATAGAATGTACCCTTATTCTGTCCACCAATCTTAAGGTCTACGCGGGCCATATTGTCATTATTAGAGCAACCGCGTAATGTAAAATCATGTGAACCGTAGGCGAAATACTTTGAAAACTTAACTGAATCATTGTTAGCATATAGTGCTACACCATTAAATGGATCAGAAATGTTTCCTGTATACTGTCCGTTCTTTGTCATCTTTTCACATTCAATCTTGTTTGTATCAGCGCCTGCTGACTGTCCAGGATTATCCTGTGAACCTTCGTTATTTTTACCCTCTGTACTAATTCCACCAATGCCAAGCCAATCAATATTTGCATCCCACTGGCCATCATCTGCTGTAACTACTAGCTCAACAGTTTGCTCGCCTACACCGTGGCTTACATTTTTGATTGTATATTCTGCAGGATTAGCATCTCCAAAATAAAATGTACCATTGTTCTGACCACCAATCTTAAGGTCTACGCGAGCCATATTGTCGTTATTAGAACAGCCGCGTAATGTGAAATCATGAGTATTCTTTGTAAAATTCTGTGTGAATTTCACTGAGTCATCGTTAGCATAAAGGATTACTCCATCAAATGGAGATGATACATCTCCTGTATACTGACCACCCTTTGTCATTGCTTCACACTGAATCTTGTCAGCATCTGCTACCTTTACCAGGTTATTTCCTGCATTCTCATTTCCTGGGGTTCCTGTATTAGGACCGCCTGAAGAACTACCTCCGATTGTTATATTATTCTTATAAACATTAGCCTTTCCACTGCTTTGGTAGCCTTCTACATTAAGTGCAGCTTCAGTCAGCTTACCCATCTTCATGCCCATACGTTCCCAAGCCTTGAAATGTTCAGTTACACTGATTGTACCGCTTGTTCTCTTTGATGTACGTACACTCCAATACTGCTGGAATGTAGTGTTGCCTTGAATAGATGGCTGGTTAACTCTTTCTGTCTGATATACATCATAGGTGCCACCATCTACTGTAATCTGTCCCTTGGAATAAGCTCCTGGTGGACGCCATGTTCCCCAACTGTCTACGATATAATATTCCACAAGTGGATCAACACTCCATCCATATACGCAAAGATATGAATTTCCGTTTGGTTGGAAATCGCAGCCATAGTCAATGGAAATGTTTCCAATCTGACTGTAGGTTTGAGTCCAATCAAACTTCTTACCTTTTCTGAAAAGGCAATTGTTAATGTTACTCCACTGACAACTGAATGTTCCCCCCGGATTCAGTGTCATACTTGTGTTACCTGTGTCTTTCCATAACTCAAAATCAAACCCGTCCTGTGTTCCAGTTTTGTTGTTATAGATAGTATCTGCTGCATGTACCGACATGGCTGGACCAATCAGCTGCAAGCACATAGCTACTGTTAACAACGCTGCCTTTACTCGTTTGTTTTTCAAATTACCCTCCTCTCGAGATACATTATATAACCACAGTTATTATTATATGTGTATTAATATTCGATTTTTGACGGGTAAATTATATGTTTTAACCGGATGAAATTTAGATAATATCTGTCAATTAGCAATATTGTGTGAACAGTTTAGTAATTCTTGCTAAAAAAAGCCTAACCCGTAATTGGGTTAGGCTTAATTATTAGAGCTAGTAAATAGCGATTTATACGAATGCTTTAATCTGCTTGTAGATACCTTCTGCATCAAGCTCATACTTAGCAAGAAGCTTTACAGCTGGGCCTGACTCGCCGAATGTATCCTTTACGCCGATGCGAAGCATCTTTGTTGGGCACTTCTCTGAAAGAACCTCTGCAACAGCTCCACCAAGACCACCGATAACAGAGTGCTCTTCTACTGTTACAACCTTACCTGTCTTAGATGCACTCTTTACGATAAGGTCTGCATCGATAGGCTTGATTGTGTGGATGTTGATAACCTCAGCATCGATTCCATCCTCTGCTAATTTCTTAGCAGCCTCAAGAGATTCGTTAACCTCAAGACCTGTAGCGATGATTGTAAGGTCCTTTCCCTCTTTAAGAACAACACCCTTACCAATCTCAAACTTGTAATCTGGTCTGTCGTTGATTACAGGTACTGCAAGACGTCCAAATCTAAGGTAAACTGGACCATCCATCTTGTAAGCAGCCTCTACTGCTGCCTTAGCCTCAACATCATCTGAAGGGTTGATGATTGTCATGCCTGGGATTGTACGCATAAGAGCGATATCCTCGTTACACTGATGTGAAGCACCATCCTCACCTACTGAAATACCAGCGTGAGTAGCACCAATCTTTACATTAAGGTGTGGGTAACCAACTGAGTTTCGCACCTGCTCAAAAGCACGTCCTGCTGCAAACATAGCGAATGATGAGCAGAATGGAACCTTTCCTGTTGATGCGATACCAGCAGCGATACCAACCATGTTTGACTCAGCAATACCACAGTCGATGTGACGCTCTGGGAAAGCCTTTCTAAAAATACCTGTCTTTGTAGCCTCTGCTAAATCTGCATCAAGAACTACTAAATTATCATATTTCTCACCGACACCGAGAGCAACAAGAGCGTTACCGTAGCTCTCACGAGTTGCGATTTTCTTTACGTCTGCCATTCTTACTCACCAGCCTTTCCTAATTCTTCCATTGCGATAGCATACTCCTCATCGTTAGGAGCTTTTCCGTGCCATCCTACCTGGTTTTCCATAAATGAAATGCCCTTACCCTTAACAGTCTTCATGATGATAGCTGTTGGCATTCCCTTTGTCTCTCTAGCCTCTTTGAAAGCTGCGCGAAGCTGGTCAAAGTCATTACCGTCTGCAACTTCTACCACGTGGAAGTTGAAAGCGCGGAATTTATCTGATCAACGATTACTACAAGGTTATCAAGCTTCTTTGCGCCAGCAAACATTGCTGCCTCCCAAACCTGACCTTCCTGGATTTCACCATCACCTAAAAGTGTGTAAACTCTGTATGAATCATTTGAAAGCTTAGCAGAAAGTGCCATTCCTGTTGCTACAGAAATACCCTGGCCAAGTGAACCAGATGAAGCATCAATACCTGGTGTGTGCTGAACACATGGATGTCCCTGAAGGTGGCTTCCAATGCTACGAAGTCCCTTTAAATCTTCTACTGGGAAGAATCCGCGCTGTGCCAATGTTGAATAAAGGCCTGGTGCTGTGTGTCCCTTAGAAAGTACAAATCTGTCTCTATCTGCCTTCTTAGGATTCTTTGGGTCGATGTTCATCTCCTCAAAGTAAAGGTATGTGAATACCTCTGTTGCTGAAAGTGATCCGCCTGGATGTCCAGCTTTAGCTGCATGAACGCCTTCGATGATACCCTTGCGAACCTCAGTAGCAATTTTCTTTAGCTCTTGGTTTGTCATTTTTCTCCTCCTATACAATTACCTGGCTAAGCCAATGTATATTATCTCATTTCGTCTAGAGTAATCAGCATGATGTTCTTAATAGCTGACGAAATGGTAATAGCATTTTCATGAAATCCTGCATTTGCAAAGACTAAATAGAAGGCATCCCCTTGCCTATGTAACTGCTTAGTCTTCTCTATAAGTGATTTAAGCTGAGCAACCTCGATTGGTTCGTGTATATAGTAGCACTGAGCAAAAATAGTGGCTGGCTTGCCCTCACATTTACCAAGTGATACCAGGTCAAATCCATCTGTGGTGCCTGCTTCATCATCATTAACCCACCAATTACCGATTTCTTCAATTGTAAATGGTAACATGTTTTTATCGCTTCTATCTCTTAGATATTCAGCGCATATTTTGATGAATACGTCCTTCATATATTCATCCATGCCCGCCTGTGCCTTTTCCCATATAGCATCGGCGTTTCCTGATATATATTCATCGTAATTAGGAACTACTACCTTGTACCAAAATAGTGTGCTTAAATTAACGATTGAATAGCGAGTTTTTTTTCTGTTTGTAATCTCTGTAATAGCGGTATCCTTTGTACATACCCCTATTGCCATAAGAGAATTCAGGTAAGGAACTACAACGTCCTTTGGCTTTTCTACTTCGGCTGAAATCTGGTTTACTCTGTTAAGTCCCTTCGCCAAAGTGGTAAGCATATAGTTATAATAAGCAAGTTCTCTAAGCTCTGTAGCCATAACAGCTTCTGGGTTAAGCCCCAGCTTAGATTCCTTATCTAGGAATAATCGTTTAGTAATTTCTTTTATCTTGTCGTCAGAATCTATTGGATTAATGTTCAATTCTGAGAACCCTTCAACCCCAAGCAATGCTGCAACCCTTGCAAGATTGTATGGTATTCCGCCTGTTATTCCATATAAATAAGCGGCTTCCTTTGGGCTTGAATCTGCAAAAAACTGGCAAGAATCATAAAATCCAAGTGGATTTAATTCTAAATCAAGAGATATGTTATCTCGCCAAATGGCCTTCTTACCCTTTATATATTTGTCAACAAGCATGAACGCATCTGAACATAGTACTAGCTTTACCGGTAAATCCTTCCATTCACCAGTGATGTATTCATGCAGCTTTTTATCAAAATCTGGATCTGCTTTTACAATATGAGGATATTGATCGATAATAATGAGTTGCTTGGTTTCTGTAGCTCGCTTTGTTATCTCCTTACAGAATCCCTCACCATCAAGAATTGTTTCAGAACCCATAATCTTACTTATAAGTTCAAACTGGTGCTTGCTTGTGGTTTCGTATGCTTCAAAGAATATGCCTTCTTTTCCCGCGTAAAACTCCCTCAGCAAAGCTGACTTGCCAATACCAATCTGACCTGAAATTATGGCTACTTCAGCATTATCTCCCTCATAAAACTTGTTTAGCTTTTCTAACTCGTCACTTCTACCTTTAAACATAACACCTCTCCTTTACACAGCCATTAGCGCGTGCAAATTCATGGTATCACGTTTCAACTATTACTGCAATAAGGCGAAATTATTTTTAATAATTCTAAACTATTTTAGTTTTACCTATTTATATCTTCTTTACTTTAGCATTATCTCTTATTTTTAGCAATATCGTAATTAGTTTTTTTACCTTTTAATGGCGAAAAAAAGACCTGACAGCTGTCCTCTGCCAGGTCATAAGGAAAATCAAATTGATAATAATTAGTCTACTTTATATTCATAACCCTTTTCTTTAGCATTCGCATAGTTAATATAGCCTTTTTGTCTGTATGGGTGTGCCATCCATAATCTATCTGCTGTTTCCTTCCAATTTGCGGCGTACTCAGCACACTTTCCGCATAGATGCTCTACAGGCTCTTCCTCCTGCACATCTGTTGAATGAGCTCCTGAACGCTTTACCATTTCTTGCAGTAGCTCTGGATTCTCCAGCATTGGACAAGGTCGCAACATGTTATCGTTGAAAGGCTGGCCTTTTCTATATTCCATAAATAATGGTTGCTGCAATGCCTCTAACAACGTATTCTCACGAATATTTGCTCCTGAATAATGAATAAATACGCATGGCTCCACATCACCCTTTGGATTGATATGGCAGTAATTACGTCCACCGGCAATACATCCGCCTACAAACTCGCCATCATTCTGGAAGTCCATAACATAGATTTCCTTTCCGCCCTTGTTTCCACGGACCTCACGAAGTCTATGATATATATATTCACGCTGTTCTGGAGAAGGCATTAACTCAGGTGTTGCATTCATTCCAACTGGCATCAAATGGAAATACCATGCAAATCTTGAACCATGCTCTATAAGCAAATCAAAGAACTCATCAGATGTTACTGATTCCATATTTTTGGCTGTATAGCATACTGAATTTCCGAAGATTAATCCATTCTCATGGAGTAAATCCATGGCTTTAAGCACCTTAGCATATACCCCATCTCCTCTACGGAAATCGTTAGCATCCTCAAATCCTTCCAATGAAATTGAAAGTGAAAGGTTTCCAACTCTCTTCATCTCATCACAGAAAGCCTGATCTACCAATGTTCCGTTGGTATAACTGTGGAATGCGCATTCATTATGCTTCTCACAAAGCTTGATTAAATCATCTTTTCTAACTAGTGGCTCACCACCTGTAAACATATAGAAGAATATGCCAAGCTCTTTACCCTGGGTTACAATACTGTCTAATTCCTCAAATGTAAGATTAAGCTTATGGCCATATTCCGCAGCCCAACAGCCCTTGCAGCGCAGATTGCATGCACTTGTTGGGTCCATCAAAATGAGCCAAGGTATATTGCAATCATATTTTTCTCTATTTTCTCTTATCATTTTTGTGCCTTTAAATGCAGCCTGATATCCTAAATTCAAAGCTGTCATTTTAGCAACATGTGGGTCTGTCTCAGTAAGAAGTCTTGTTACATAATTCATCCACTTGGAATCTTCTTGGTTAATTAAATCTCTAGCTCCTGCAAAAGCACCTGAACGGAAGCCTTTAGCATTTCCACCCATCATCTTTTCTGTCAAATCTACCAGTTTTAAAAGATTAGTCTTTGGGTCCTTTTTGATATTCTTAAGAACACCATCAATCGCTGCACCAAAAGCAGCACGCTCAACACTATCTTTTACTCCCATTCTTAGTCCTCCTTTTTACGCATTTCTATAATTTCAGTATAGAAAAACCGGGTATTTTCACCATATACAAAAAATTTTTTTGTTATACGGTATTAAACACATATAATTTTTTGTTTAATTTTTTAATACATATTCTTTTTTTTGTATTCACATTACCTTCGCATTTAGGTATCAATTATTGTGCTATAATAATGTAAATTTAAAGTTAAAATTATTGGATCTTGTTTATTTATGAGGAGTTATTATGCCTGGGTTTATTACTCATCTACTCTTTGGAGAACAATCGACTTCTTTCATAGAATCTACTGATACTAGAACTTTAATTGAACGACATCAGACTGCCTTTTCACTGGGTTTACAGGGTCCTGATATCTTTTTCTACCATATTCCTGCTTACATATTTTATGAACAAAATATTGGAAAGCTTATGCATCGTGAACGTGTGATGCTATTTTTTGATTATCTATTTGATGCTAGAAATACCTTTGAAGATGCTCATTCTAGAAGGATTTGTGATGCTTATATCTTAGGATTTATAGGCCATTATTCGCTAGATACTGCCTGCCACCCATACATATATTACAAAAGTAATCATTTTGAAAACCTGCAGAAAAGTGGTGTATATGATTTTGGAAGACATGTTTCTCTCGAAACAGATATTGATCATGTTGTTTTGAAGCATTACAAGCAACTGTTGCCAACCGAATTTGACTATGCCGCCGCAGTATGCCCTTCTCCTAATGAAAAACGTGTCATTACAGAATTGCTTCACATTGCCATAAATCGAACCTATCCAGAAAATAGAATTAGAATTGGTACCATAAAAAATTCCATCAATACCTTTATCAAGCTCAATCACAAGATGAAGGACCCTAAAGGCACGAAAAAAAGACGCATAAGAAGAATTGAACAAGTTTTCTTCAAATGCGCCGTTATATCTTCTATGATACCAAGCGATTCAATTATAAAATACACAGATCCATGCAATGAGAAGCACGCACAGTGGCATAATCCTTGGAATCCTGATAAATCTCAGGATGAAAGCGTCTTTGATATTATTAATCAGGCTATGCCATTATATATTGAACGTATGGATTTATATATGAAATCCTGTGGAAACACTTCATTTATCGATTCTGAATGGAATATTGAAGAGGAAACCAATCAATTTCTCCATTACAGAAACTTACTGCTGGTCAGTTTAAGTGATTTAAGCTATTTAAGTGGTTTACCAATTGAATAAGTTATTTTCCAAGGAATTCCTTTATTTGATTATAGATTATTTCCATTAATCTAACTCTAGCCTCAACAGCTGCCCAGGCTATATGAGGTGTAATAATAAGCTTATTGCTGTCTTTTACAAGCTTAAGTGGATTATCTGCAGACATAGGCTCTACATCAAGTACATCCAATCCAGCTGCTGCTATAGTTCCCTGATTTAATGCATCAGCTAAATCCTTCTCTACAATAATAGGACCACGGCCAACATTGATTAGAATTGCCGACTTTTTCATTTTAGCAAATGCATTAGCATCCATTAAATGCATTGTGTTTTCATCTAATGGAGCGTGGATAGATATAACATCTGATGTGGATAACAGTGTTTCAAAGTCCACTTCCTTGTAGATATCTGAATGGTTCTTACCGCTGGTAGAATAATAAATAACATTAGCACCTAAGCATTTTGCTATTTCTGCTACTCTTTTTCCAATAGCTCCTAATCCAATTATTCCCCATGTT
The DNA here is from genome assembly GCA_902775195.1 of uncultured Pseudobutyrivibrio sp. GTDB lineage: Bacteria > Bacillota > Clostridia > Lachnospirales > Lachnospiraceae > Pseudobutyrivibrio. The sequence goes on along the minus strand of CACYLQ010000119.1, from coordinate 803 downwards.
TTCCCGTAAATCTCATTAAAATGCATCTCAAAATGAGTGAACATCTTATCTTCAACATACTTTTCAGACTTTACGTAATTATCATAGTAGTTTAAATGCTCTAGTAAAAACATAGTTAGAGCCAATGTATGCTGTGCAACTGCCTCAGTTGAATAACCAGCTACATTTCTCCATTCAATTCCCCTACTAGCTAAATAGTCCTTATCAAGGTTATTTGTTCCTGTAGCAGTAACGCATACTAATTTCAAATTCTTGGCGTTACCTATTGTTTTTTCATTAATAGGAACCTTATTTAAAACGATAATGTCTGCATCTTCTGTACGCTTATAAGCTTCTTCAACAGTGGAATAATCATAAATTACGACTTCACCAAATTCATTAAATGATGATAAGTCAATATCTTCCCCAATTGATTTTCTATCAAGAAATACGATTTTCATTTCTTTCACTCCTTGTCAATTTCTGTAGCTATTATGCCACATATATTTTCATAGAAAAAGACCCATATAACAAAAAAACTCTCCAGTAAAAATACTGAAGAGTAAAAAACAAGTGCCCAGAGTCGGAATCGAACCAACGACACGAGGATTTTCAGTCCTCTGCTCTACCAACTGAGCTATCTGGGCACGTAGTTGCGGGAGATGGATTTGAACCACCGACCTCCGGGTTATGAGCCCGGCGAGCTTCCAGACTGCTCCATCCCGCGATATTAAAAAAGATGGGCGGTGGTGGATTCGAACCACCGAAGCAATTTGCAGCAGATTTACAGTCTGTCCCCTTTGGCCACTCGGGAAACCGCCCAT
>CACYLQ010000118.1 GCA_902775195.1 uncultured Pseudobutyrivibrio sp. | reverse complement strand
GAATTTGGTGAAGTAGGTATCGATGGCGGTTTCCTTAAGGACGCTGGCATCACTATTTCAGAAATGAATTCAGGTTGCATTTGCTGTTCGCTTGTTGGTGATTTCGACAAGAACCTTCACGAGGTACTTGAGAAGTTCAACCCAGACAGAATCCTTATCGAGCCATCAGGTGTTGGTAAGCTTTCAGATGTTATGACATCTGTTATCAAGCTTGAGGAATCTGCTGATGTTAAGCTTACAGGTCTTGTTACAGTTGTTAATGCACTTAAGGCTTCTAAGCAGATGAAGGCCTTTGGTGAGTTCTTCAACAACCAGATTGAATTCGCTACAACAGTAGTTTTATCACGTTCACAGACAGCTACTGAGGATCAGCTTGAGTTCTGCGTTAAGCAGATTCAGAAGCTTAATCCAAAGGCTGCTATTATTACAACACCTTGGGATGAAATCACAGGTGAGAAGCTTCTCTCTGTAATGGAAGGACAGGATAACCTTGCTTCAGATATGAAACACCTTGCCGAGGAAGCTCACGAGCATGATGAAGAAGAGCATGAGCACGAGCATCATCACCACGACCACGATCATGAGGAGCATGAGCACGAGCATCATCACCACGACCATGATCACGAGGAGCATGAGCATGAACACCATCACCATGAGCATGATGAGAACTGCACTTGCGGTTGCCACGATCATGAGCATCATCATCACCATCATGCAGATGATGTATTTACTACATGGGGCAAGGAAACACCTCACAAGTTCGAAAAGGCTACTATCGAAAAGGCTATGAAGGCCTTCGCTAATACAAACGACTACGGTACAATTATCCGTTCAAAGGGTATGGTTGAGGATGTTAACGGCGGTTGGATTTACTTTGACTTCGTTGACGGTGAGTACGAGCTTAGAACAGGTGAGCCTGATTACACAGGACGTCTTGTAGTTATCGGTGCTGACATTGACGAGCACAAGATTGAAGAGATTTTTGGCTTAGAGTAATTTAGAGGTTTTAATTTATGGCAAAGGATATACCAGTTTACGTCTTCACTGGATTCATGGATAGTGGTAAGACTACTCTTATCCAGGAGACATTATTTGAAAACGACTTCACACAGGGTGGGGATGACAAAATCCTCATCATCGCTTGTGAGGATGGCGATGTTGAATACGACATCGAAAAGCTTAAGACTATTAACGCTAAGGTTACCATGATTGAAAACGAAGAGGATTTCAATCTTGAAAACCTTAACAAGCTTCAGAAGGAATATGACCCAGATGTTATCTTCCTTGAGTACAACGGTACATGGGGCGTGGATCACATTTATGATGAGCCACTTCCAGAGGGATGGGTTCCAGCTCAGTCACTTGCTACTGTTGATGCAACTACATTTGAAAACTATCTTAACAATATGCGTACCATCATGATGGAGCAGCTTTTCAAGGCAGAGGTTGTTATCTTCAACAGATGTACAGATGCAACACCAAAGACTAAGTTCCGTGGTCAGATTAAGGCTATGAACAGACCAGCTCAAATCGTTTACGAAAGAGCAGACGGTTCTATCGACGATTCTCCAGAGGAGCTTCCATTTGATCTTAATGCTGATATCATCGAAATCACAGATGCTGATTACGCACTTTGGTTTATGGATTGCATGGAGACACCTAAGAAGTATGATGGCAAGAAGATTCACTTCACAGGTCTTGTGTACAATCCTAACGATGGAAAGCTTAGACGAGATGTATTTGTCCCAGGTAGATTTGCTATGACATGTTGTGTTGAGGATATTCAGTTCCTTGGCATGAAATGTAAATGGGATAAGGCTTCATCATTAGAGCACAGAAGTTGGATAGATATTACAGCTCAGATTAAGGTTGAGTTCGCTAAGGAATATAAGGGTAAGGGGCCGGTTCTTTATCCTATCTCAGTTGAACCTACCGAAAAGCCAGAAGATGAGCTTGTATATTTTAGTTAGGATTTAATGAAAAGCCTCTAGTAGTTTACGCTAGGGGCTTTTGTTTAATAATTGGGTAATTTAACGCTTTACAGAACTAAAGCGAACGGATATAATATTTCATTAAGATGAATAGGGAAGGAGTCTAAATTTATGTATCCAATCTTAAAGAAGGAAAAGCTTTCTGATAAGATTTTCCTAATGGTAGTTAAGGCACCTCGCGTTGCTGCAGGTTGTTTACCAGGACAGTTTATCATTGTAAAAATCGATGAAGAGGGAGAGCGTATTCCTCTTACTATCTGTGACTATGACAGAAATGAAGGAACAGTCACAATAGTATTCCAGACTGTTGGTGCTTCTACAGAAAGAATGGCAGCTCTTAATGCTGGTGATTCTTTCGATGATTTTGTTGGACCTTTAGGTCAGCCTTCAGAGCTTTGCATTGAAGAGAATCTTGAGGAAACAAAAAAGAAGAACATCGTTTTTATTGCAGGTGGTGTAGGTACAGCTCCTGTATATCCACAGGTTAAGTGGCTTAAGGAACACGGAATTAATACTACAGTTATTATTGGTGCACGTTCAAAGGATATCCTTTTCTATGAAGAGGAAATGAGACAGGTTGCTACAGAGCTTTATCTTGCTACTGATGATGGAAGCTATGGTTTCCACGGAAATGGTTGTCAGCAGCTTCAGGCTCTTTGGGACGAGGGTAAGAGATTTGATCACTGTGTAGCAATCGGTCCTATGATTATGATGAAATTCGTTTGTCTTCTTACAAAGGAGCTTGGCATTCCTACAGTTGTATCAATGAACCCTATCATGGTTGATGGTACAGGTATGTGTGGAGCTTGCCGTCTTGTCGTTGGTGATGAGGTTAAGTTTGCATGTGTAGATGGTCCAGAGTTTGATGGTCACCTTGTTGATTTTGATCAGGCTATGGCTAGAAGTAAGCAGTATAAGACTGAGGAAGGTAGAGCGCTTCTTAAGCTTCAGGAGGGCGATACACACCACGGTGGATGCGGAAATTGTGGAGGTGACGAGTAATGGCAGATATGATGGTTAGAGTACCTATTTCAGAGCAGGACCCAAAGGTTCGTGCTACAAACTTTGATGAGGTATGTTTAGGATATACAGAGGAAGAGGCAGTTGCTGAGGCAGAGCGTTGTCTTAACTGTAAGAAACCTATGTGCGTAGGTGGTTGCCCTGTTTCTATTAACATTCCTGCATTTATCGAACAGGTTAAGGAACGCAATTTTGAAAAGGCTTACGAGATTATCTCTGAGTCTTCAGCACTTCCAGCAGTTTGCGGACGTGTTTGCCCACAGGAGTCTCAGTGCGAAGGTAAATGTATCCGTGGTATCAAGGGCGAAGCTGTTGCTATCGGTAAGCTTGAAAGATTCGTAGCTGACTGGGCTAGAGAAAACGGAATCAAGCCAAAGAACACATCTACTCCTAACGGACACAAGGTAGCTGTTATTGGTTCAGGCCCTTCAGGTCTTACAGCAGCTGGAGACCTTGCTAAGCTTGGCTATGACGTAACAGTATTTGAAGCTCTTCACGAGATGGGTGGCGTACTTGTTTATGGTATTCCAGAATTCCGTCTTCCAAAGGAAAAGGTTGTTAAGGCTGAAGTAGAAAACGTTAAGGGACTTGGCGTTAAGTTCGAAAAGAACGTAATCATCGGCCGTTCAATCACAATTGACGAGCTTATTGAGAAGGAAGGCTTTGAGGCTGTATTTATCGGCTCAGGTGCTGGACTTCCAATGTTTATGCATATTCCTGGTGAGCAGGCAAATGGAGTATTCTCTGCAAACGAATTCCTTACAAGAAACAATCTTATGAAGGCATTCAAGGAAGGCTACGATACACCAATCGCTCGCGGCAAAAAGGTAGTAGTTGTTGGTGGTGGTAATGTTGCTATGGATGCTGCCCGTACAGCACTTCGTCTTGGGGCAGAGGTACATGTTGTTTACCGTCGTTCTGAGGCAGAGCTTCCAGCCAGAGCAGAAGAAGTTCATCACGCTAAGGAAGAGGGCGTTATCTTTGATCTTCTTCAGAATCCAGTTGAGATTCTTGTTAACGAAGAGGGAAGCGTTCGTGGATGCAAGATTATTAAGATGGAGCTTGGTGAGCCAGATGCTTCAGGCCGTCGCAGACCAGTTGAAATCCCAGGCAGTGAATATGAAATCGAATGCGATACAGTAATCATGTCACTTGGTACATCACCAAACCCACTTATCTCAAGCACAACAGCAGGTCTTGAGACAAACAAGAAGGGCTGCTTAATTGCAACAGAGGATGGCGCTACAACAAAGACTGGCGTTTACGCTGGTGGTGATGCTGTAACAGGTGCCGCAACAGTAATCCTTGCTATGGGTGCTGGAAAGACAGCAGCTGCAGCCATCGATGAATATTTTAAAAATAAGTAATATATAATATCTGTAAAATCCACCCAGCCTTGGGTGGATTTTCTTATTTGTGTCACAAATTCATGCTATTATCTTCTCACAATCCCGTAATTTGGTATGGAGGGAATCCTATGGCTTTTGTTGAATTTAAAAATGTTGGCAAAGTTTACAGAACTGGTGACGTGAAGATAGAAGCTTTAAAGGATGTAAATTTTGAAATTGAAGAAGGCGAGTTTTGCATTATAGTTGGAGCCTCTGGCGCAGGCAAGACTACCATTTTAAACATACTAGGAGGTATGGATACTCTTACCTCTGGTGGTGTGTATCTGGCAGATAGAGATATATCTGGGTACAGTCCTAGAGAATTAACAAGCTACCGCAGGTATGATGTAGGCTTTGTTTTTCAGTTTTACAATCTGGTTGGAAATCTAACAGCAAAGGAAAATGTTGAATTGGCAGCACAGATTTGTAAGGACCCAATTGGGGCAGAGGAAATTCTTACTTCAGTGGGGCTGAAGGATAGAATGAACAACTTCCCAGCACAGCTATCTGGTGGAGAGCAACAACGTGTAGCAATAGCCAGGGCTTTGGCTAAAAATCCAAAGCTGCTTTTGTGCGATGAGCCAACAGGTGCACTTGATGATGAAACAGGTAGAGCTGTTCTTAAGCTATTGCAGGAGACCTGCAAGAAGAACCATAAAACAGTAGTAGTTATTACTCATAATCACGCACTTACAGCCATGGCCGACAGGGTAATAACAGTAAAGTCGGGTACGGTATCAAGTATTAGGATGAATGAAAATCCTAAGAGCGTTGATGAGATTGAGTGGTGAATGTATGTTATTGGTTTCATTATTAAGAGAAATTAAAGAGACCTTTGGTCGCTTTCTTGCACTCCTTCTAATTATAGGTTTGGGAGTTGGATTTTTTGCGGGATTAAAGGTTACAGATCCTGCCATGCGAACTTCTATGCATGAATATCTGAAGGAGCAGGCGTTTTTCGACTTTCGCTTAATATCATCCCTTGGTTTTGAAGAGGAAGATATTGATTATCTAAAGAATCATATTGAGGCTCGTGATATAGAGCCTTCTATTTCCTTTGACATTTTGGCGGATTACAACGAAATGTCTCATGCCATAAAGGCAATTAGTATCCCTGACAAAATCAATAAAATAGTGGTTGTAGAGGGTAGCCTTCCTGAAAAAGATGATGAGTGTCTGGCGGATTCATATCTTTTTGACAGCACATCTATTGGAAGCAAGGTTGTTATATCTACAAGCAATGAGACAGAAGACAGCGACCATTTTAAATATAAGGAATATAAGATAGTTGGTCTTGTGAAATCCCCTTTGTTTATTCAGTACGAGCGCGGCGCTACAGCTTTGGGTAGTGGTGTGTTAGATGGCTTTATGTACATTAATGAGGGCGGCTTCGATTCTGAGGTTTATACAGATTGCTACGTTAAATTAGACAGCGACCTAGAGCTTTATTCTGATGAATACAAGAATTTAATCGATGAAAAAGAGAATATGGTTCAGACAGCCTTAGATGCTGCGGCAATTAATAGATACGATAGGATTATTGCAGATGCTACTGCTGAATTAAATGATGCAAAGGAGGAGCTTGCCGAAAATAAAGAGGAAAAGGGTGGCGATCTTGCTGATGCAAAAAAGGAATTAGATGATGCAAAGACAAAGCTAAATGATGCTAAAAAGCAGATTAGCGATTATGAAGCCAAGGAAGCAGATTTAAAAAAGGCTCTTGATGAGATGCTTGAAAACATCAATCAAATGGATCAATTAAAGGCAGTTGGCTCAGAATACTATGATGAAGTGCAGTATCAAACCTTGGTTGCAACCTATCAGCAGTACTCTGCAAATCTTTATACTCTTCAGTCAGGTCTTGAA
>CACYLQ010000117.1 GCA_902775195.1 uncultured Pseudobutyrivibrio sp. | reverse complement strand
GGCATGCTCGTATCATTTTGAACGAGACTGTATCACCCCCATAAAGGAGGTGTTGCCAATGAAGGTTGGATTTATAGGCGCTGGAAAGGTGGGCTGTTCCTTAGGAAAGCTTTTTGCCGAGACCCAGCATAATCTCACAGGCTTTTATAGCCTAACTTCTTCATCTGCGGAATCTGCAGCTGATTTTACCAACTCAACATATTTTCAAAATTTAGAAGACTTAATTCAAGATAGTGATACAGTGTTTATCACCGTTCCTGACGACGCTATTACTGCAGTTTGGGAGCAGCTTAAACACATGTCAATTGCTGGAAAAATGATATGTCATTGCAGCGGTTCTTTATCTTCAGAAATCTTTAGGGATATAAAAGAAACTGGCGCGTACGGTTTCTCGGTCCATCCATTACTGGCGGTATCGGATAGATACACTTCTTACCAGGAGCTTCCAAAGGCTTTATTTACAATCGAAGGAGACGAGAGTCACATTAGTGATATCGAAGCATTGTTACATGCAAGCGATTTGCAATCTGCTCGTATAAGCGCAGATGTAAAGACCAGATATCACGGTGCAGCTGTGCTTTGTTCAAATCTAGTTGTAGCCCTTGTTCAGGCTGCGGGGGATGAACTTCGTATATGCGGATTTTCAGAGGAGCAGTTGGCTGATGCCATCGCACCACTTTTATTAGGCAATGTGAACAAGGTTCTTTCTATAGGAACTAAGGCGGCTTTGACAGGTCCAATTGAACGAAATGATGTTGGAACTGTTAAAAAGCATTTAGACACCTTTGAGGGCATTGATAGAGAAATCTATAAAGTGCTTTCAAAAAAGACCTGCGAGATTGCTAATAAAAAGCACCCTGAGACAAACTATGAAGCTTTGGAGCAATTATTAAACTCGTAATTGGAGGACGAATAATTTATGAAAAACACAGTAACTACCCTTCAGGCTATGAAGGCTAAGGGCGAAAAAATCAGCATGCTTACATGCTACGATTACACAACAGCATGCCTTATGGAGGAGGCTGACATCAACGCTATCCTCATCGGCGATTCACTTGGCATGACAATGATGGGCTACAGTGACACACTTCCTGTAACAGTTGATGACATCATTCATCACTGCGCTTCTGTATCTCGCGGACTTAAGGATACATTCCTTGTAGCAGATATGCCTTTCATGTCTTATCAGACTAGCGTAGAGGACGCTGTGAGAAATGCAGGCCGCCTTATTAAAGAAGGTCACGCACAGGCTGTTAAGCTTGAGGGTGGCGCAACAGTTGTTGAGCAGATTAAGGCTATCACAAAGGCTGATATTCCTGTAGTTGCACACATCGGTCTTACACCTCAGTCCATCAATGCATTTGGTGGATTCAAGGTACAGGGTAAGAACATCGAGCGCGCTCTTCAGATTGTAGAAGATGCAAAAGCTGTTGAGGCTGCCGGCGCATTTATGGTTACACTTGAGTGTGTTCCAGAGGAGCTTGCAACTCTTATTACTAAGGAGCTTTCAATTCCTACAATCGGCATCGGTGCTGGTAACAACTGCGATGGTCAGGTTCTTGTATATCAGGATATGCTCGGCATGTTCTCTGGCTTCAAGCCAAAGTTCGTAAAACATTTTGCAAATATCGGTGAGGAAATGAAGAACGCATTTAAGGCTTATGATGCTGAGGTTAAGTCACAGGCTTTCCCTGCTGCAGAGCACAATTTCGCAATCGATTCAGAGGTAATTGCTGAAGTTGAAAAGCAGATTAATACAAAAGAATTTACAGTAAACATTGATTCAAACAAGGTTTTAGCATAAGGAGATATTATGATAAGAGCAACAAAAATTGATGAAGTAAAAGCCAACGTTAGGGAATGGAAAAAGGCTGGTCTTACAATCGGTCTTGTTCCAACCATGGGATATTTACATGAAGGGCACGCAAGCCTTATTGAGCGTGCTCGCAGGGAGTGCGACAAAGTTATCGTTTCAGATTTTGTAAATCCAATTCAGTTTGGACCTAAGGAAGACCTTGCCACATACCCTAGAGATTTCGAGGCAGACTGCAAGCTTTGTGAAGGTCTTGGGGCTGATTTGATTTTTCATCCTGAACCAAGCGAAATGTATCTTGATGGTTTCCATTCTTACGTTGGTGTGGATACTTTATCCACAGAGCTTTGCGGCAAGAGCCGTCCTATCCACTTCAACGGTGTTTGCACTGTTGTTAGCAAGCTTTTCAACATCACAGAGGCTGATAAGGCTTACTTTGGTGAAAAGGATGCTCAGCAGCTTGCCATCGTAAAGCGTATGGTTCGCGACCTTAATTTCAACATTGAAATCGTTGGTTGCCCTATTATCCGCGAGGAGGACGGCCTTGCAAAGAGCTCACGTAACACATACTTAAACGATGATGAGCGCAAGAAAGCTCTTATTATTCATCAGGCTCTTACCAAGGGTGAGGAAATGGTTCGCTCTGGGGAGAAGGATGCTAACAAGGTAAAGGATACTGTTAGATCTATCATCGAATCAGAACCAATCTGCCGTGTTGATTATGTGGAAATCGTTGACTGGAACGAGCTTCAGAAGGTGGATACTATCGATGGACCTATCCTTACAGCCGTAGCTGTTTACATGGATGAGAAGGTTAGATTGATTGATAATTTTATTGTTGAATAAGCTAGTGTATTAGAAATGAGGATATTATGAATTTAACAATGCTTAAAGGAAAGATTCACAGAGCAACCGTTACTCAGGCTGCTTTAGACTATGTTGGAAGCATCACAATTGATGAGGATTTATTAGATGCTGCTGGTATTTTAGAGTACGAGCAGGTACAGATTGTTGATGTGGAAAACGGAAACCGCTTCGAGACTTACACCATCGCTGGTGAGCGTGGTAGCGGAATGATTTGCCTTAACGGCGCCGCAGCTCGCTGCGTTCAGGTAAACGACCATGTAATTATCATGTGCTATTGCAGCATCGATTCCAAGGAAGCTGCAGACCACAAGCCTAACGTAGTGTTCGTGGATGACAAAAATGGAATCAGCCGCGTAACATGCTATGAAAAACATGGTAGATTAGAGGATATGTAAAGACTTCATTGTTTAAATCAAGCCCCTAGCGACATAGGGGCTTTGATTTTGCATCTTTCTTTCAATTTTTTTATTGACAATCTTAACTAGCACCATTAACATAATAGGTAAGAAATGGGTTTTTTACTGAGTAAAGTCTTCGGATTGGAAAAGGTCACTCGTTTCTTTTTTTATGTTCATAATGTCGTATAAATACTTCTTTCCATCTTTATCGTGTCTCAAAATCATAGCTACATGAAAGACATTGTATCTTTCCACTTCGCCATTACTTGCAAATACTGGTAAAGCAAATCTAGATTCATACTTATACCAACCATATTTTGCATCCTTTTTATGTTTCCCCTTTGAATTTTCAGTGTATTCCATGTTAGTAGCTGTGATTATAAGTTCAGGTAACCCTTGAGCTGCATTGGCTTTGGCTTTTTCATTTGTGCCTCTTAAAATATAAGTATATTCAGAATGAGCATACTCATCCGGTAAGTCCGTTCCAATGTATACTATCTCATTCGTCTCTGCAATTGTGTATAACTCGCCTACATACTGCCTAAGGTATTCTTCCACATCTATCCAATTAATGCCTCGCTTTCCACGAAAAATAATGTCATTAATAATTACAACATTATGCCCTAAAACATCCTTGATAACTGAAACATTTCTTAAATTACTACTTTTTTCCAACTTAAACATTACTCTCTTTCTTATTATCGTCATCGATGGCAGCCATTTTCTTTAATCCATCGTAATAGGCTTTATACCTGTAAGCTGTACGACGACTAATTGCACTTCTATCTACTATCTCTGTAATTGATAGTCCATCCTCATATTGTTCGGCAAAGTCGTTGTATGATTTCATCCAGTGTTCATCATGTTTCTGCCTGCCAGCAAATTTTTTGCTCTTATAAAATTCAATTTTTTCTTTTAGTTCTGCATTCTCTTCCTCAAGTTCAGCAATCCGCTTTAAAGCATCTTCAAGAGTCATCATATCCCCTCCCTTATGCCAAATTTCTTTTGGCACAATTATATCCTCATGCAGCGTCAGTGTCAATTTCTATTTGGCACTTAGCAGCGTAAATTTATACTCGGAAATCACAGAAATGAATATCCCTGTGGTTTTGTGATTAAAATTAGATTTGGTGTGTGCGTAGCACTTCTTTTCAAGGCAACACCTTCAGGTGTTGTACCCTTCATCTTCTCTTAGTTCTTTTCTATGGCAGTCAGTGTAACTGTCTTTCCTGTTCCCATGATTCCAGTAATCTTAAAGGCCTGTTCCTCCACGGGGTCTGCATTTAAAATATCTATTATATCTTCTATCATCAAGCTTCTGCTTATATATTAATTTGGAATTCCTCCAAAACTTATACTGTAAGGACTTCTCATTATTATATATATAATCCTCACCTTTCATATATAAATATATATAATCTTCTATAATTAACTATAATTTTCTATAAATCTATTTTGATGAATATAATTAAAATTTCAAGTCTATTTTCGCATAACAACGGGGCTTCTAAAATATTAACTTACATATAAATATAGTTTGTAATTTATATCACATTATTTAACTATCATTTTACATAAAAAGAGCCACCTCACGATCTAGGTGACTCTTTCATGTAAAAGTACAAAATTATTCCTACCTTATTCCTCTATCAACTCAACGTATTTTATATCCAACGACATTTGTTCGCCTTTTTCACCATTAAGTGAATTTTTCGTTTCCGTCATTCCTGTAAAAGTACCATATACTTTAACGATATCATCATTAAGAATTTTAATATAATCTTCATCTGAAGCATTTCTATTATCTAATAGCCAAACACTTTTGTCATAATCCATACCGTTATAAACAGCATCTTCTAAATCATCTGCCCAACCGCTGTTGATAGCTTCATGCGCTTTATCAAGATCAAATGCATAAGAAATATAGTACTTTTGGTTACCTGTTAATAATCCACCTTCACGAACATCAGAAATATAACATATAAAATAGAAGTTCTGATTTGTATAATCGGAAGGATTTCTTGCTACAGTTTTATAGTTCTCATCTAAGTCTATACACGAAGCAATATAATCTTCCTTAGAAATAGTCGATTCTACAGATTCTTCATCGACAACTTCCTGAGTGTTTGATTCATCCTCAGATGACCCCTCTTCTTCTGAAGCTTCTATTGTCGAATTATCATTTTCAGTTTTTTCCTCTACAACTGATGTTTTTTCTGTAGTTGAATTAGAGTCATTAGACGAAATACCTACTATTCCTAACATAATAACTCCGATTACTATAGCCGCAATTGTCAAACCATGCTTATAAGTTTTAGCCTTATCTTTTAATAAATCAATAATTGCTAAGATAATCCCCACAAATGCAAGCGGTCCTAAAAATGAAAGAACAAAACTCGCTATACCTAAGCCGGAATGTTTTTTCTTTTGATAGGAACTATTTGAAGAACCATAAATAGGTCCTGAATATGTGGATTCCTGTTGCTGAGTAATGGGAGCACCACATTCTGGACAAAACTTCGAATCAGTTTCAGTTCCACATTTTTGACATTTCATGCACTCTTTCCTCCTACGCTTAATTATATATGAATTATAGTCAATATATTGAGCATAGTCAATCTATTGATAATGATATGGTTAAGTATGAAGGTGATAAAATGATTTCATACAAACCGTTCTACGACACATTGTTAAAAAAAGGCGTAACTGAATATGAGCTTATATATAAACATGGAATATCTTCTAATACAATAAATAGAATGAAACATGGAAAACCTATAACCACTTCCACTTTAGATGTTCTTTGCTTTATACTTAATTGTGAAGTTCAAGAAATACTAGTTTACGAGGAAGATACATAAACAAAAGGATACTACAAAACAGAGTTTTGCAGCATCCCATTTGGCAACAATATATATCCACCCATTTGGGTGGTTTTTACTTTATATTTCTCTATTCTTAATTTCGATGTAGGATTTCACAACTTCGATTAGTTTATCATATTCCATAACACCTGTGTCTAGGCAGAAGTCGTAGTTGCGGGCGTCGTTCCAGTCACGGCCGGTGTAATATTTGTAGTACTCGGCGCGATGCTTGTCGATGGCGTGCATGCGTTTGATAAGCTCTTCATCTGTGCCGCTTACCTGCTTGCGAAGACGCTCCAGACAATCCTCTTCAGAAGCATAGAAGAAAAGGGAAAGCACATTAGGCTTATCCTTTAATATGTAATCTGCGCAGCGACCTACGAT
>CACYLQ010000116.1 GCA_902775195.1 uncultured Pseudobutyrivibrio sp. | reverse complement strand
TATTTTATCACTGGTATGAGTATCATTCATCTGGTCCACCTGTGACTGACGGTGAGACCAAACCTTTACATCATGACCATTCTTATTAAGCATAACAGCTAAGGCAATGCCCCAGCTACCTGCACCAAGTACACTAATTCTTGCCATAAATTACCTCTAGTCTTTATAAAGATTACGCTGGTTACGGCAACAATCTCTATATTACTACGTCGCGAGATTGGCTCCTTTAGTAATATAGAGATTGTTACCTACCAGCTTAGTCGTTTTTACGCTCTTGTCTCTGGATGAAATGAAAACTTATTCTCGGTACCGTTAAGTAAGCGTCCGATGTTTGCATGATGAAGTGCAATTGAAAGTGCTGATACTATACAGCAAATAATTACAACTTCTTTAAGCTGTCCACCTGGGTACTTTTCAGATAAAAGTCCAAGGCATGCTGCAACGATTATTTCAATTGCAAACGAAAGCTCACCTATAATAGAACCAAGTGATACATATCTTGTTAAAGCAACAAGACCAATAAATACAACTGCAGGAATTGGAATTCCCATTGGGAAAAGTGCAATAATAAAGCCTAAAGTAGATGCAACACCCTTGCCACCCTTAAAATGTAAATAACAAGGAAAATCGTGTCCAAGTACACAGCCCAAACCTGCATATACCATATAAATGTTTACGTTTTCTACGAATCTTCCAAATGTAAGCCAAACAAAAAATACAGCTACAACACATTTAAAGCAATCCCATGCAAGTGTAATAAGACCTGCAGGAACACCTAAGTTTCTCATAGTGTTAGTAGAACCTAAGTTACCACTACCAACCTTTGTTAAATCGATGTTCTTTGATTTACCGATGAAATATCCCATCAGAACCATTCCAAAACAATACCCAATAATAAGTGCTAAAATTCTCCCCACTACAGCCATTATTCATTTTCCTTTCTTTCTCTAATTATAAATTTTAAAGATGTACCTTCAAATCCAAAGGCATCTCTAATTCTATTTTCAAGATAACGAACGTATGAAAAATGCATTAAGTATTTTTCGTTAACGAAAATTACAAATGTAGGTGGCTTAACTGCAACCTGAGTTGTGTAGAATATCTTAAGTCTCTTACCCTTATCTGTAGGTGGCTGCTGAAGTGCAACTGCCTCAGATACGATTTCATTTAGGACACCAGTTGCAACACGCATAGAGTTGAAAGAATCTGGCGAATCTTTGTCTCATGCTCCTTCATAGTCTTATCATTCTTTTCAATGGCATCCCATTTGTTTACACAAATAATTATACCCTTTCCACGTTCGTGAGCAATACCGGCAATCTTTGCATCCTGCTCTGTTACTCCTTCAGTGGCATCTATCATAATGATAACAACATCTGCTTTTTCAACAGAAGCTACAGCTCTAACGATTGAATAACGCTCTAAGTCCTCTTTGATTTTGCTCTTACGACGAAGTCCTGCAGTATCAATGAAGATATAGTCCTTGTGATTATAGCGAACTTTTGTATCTACCGCATCACGAGTAGTACCAGCGATATCAGATACGATAACACGGTCCTCACCACAAAGCTTGTTAATAAGAGATGACTTTCCTACATTAGGCTTACCGATAACGGCAATCTTTGGAGTATCATCCTCTTCCTCAGCACCTGTAGGCTCTGGGAAATAGCTACATACAACATCAAGCATATCACCAAAACCAAGACGTGAAGATGCAGAAATAGCAACTGGGTCACCAATTCCCAGATTATAGAACTCGTAAACATCTGCCATATCTCTTTCAAAGCTATCTACCTTGTTAACAACAAGTACTACAGGCTTATGGCTGCGTCTAAGCATATCTGCAACCTTTGAATCACTATCCTGTAATCCCTGCTTAACATCAACAAGGAAAATAATAACATCTGCAGTATCGATGGCAATCTGTGCCTGTTCTCTCATCTGGGACAAAATGATGTCCTTTGAATCTGGTTCAATACCACCTGTATCAATCATTGTAAAGTCATAGTTAAGCCATGAAATATCTGCATAAATTCTATCTCTTGTGACACCTGGTGTGTCTTTTACAATTGAAATACGCTCTCCAGCAAGTGCATTAAAAAGCGTAGATTTTCCAACATTTGGGCGGCCAACAATAGCCACAACTGGTCTTGCCATAAATACCTCTTTTCTATCGTCCGATTATCGCGTATACGAAGTCGCGACCGTCTGATTGTACTATACGTGTTTTAACTTGTAAAGTTTCCTCAAGCTCAGAAAGGGTAATATCATCAAGAAATACTTCTTCACCGCTTCTAAGCATTGTGCAGGATAAAAGAAGATTATCTCCCAAGTTTTTATCCTTAAGCTGTTTTATTAAATCCTGGCCAGTGATTAGTCCAGAAACTGTAATTTCTTCTCCAAAAAATTCGTTTGTGATTGGAACAACATCAACAGTGACTTTATTAAACTTTTCAGTAATAATTTCTGCCAGCTGTCTCATGAAAGGAGCTGCAAGCTTTCCTGTTGCAATAATAACATGACGCTTTCTCATGAAAAGTGGCTTTTTGATGTCCTCTAATGCATCCAAAACCTCTTCATGTAAAAGACGAAGCATTCCAACACCATTTTCAAGCTGGATAAAACCATCATATCTATCGGCCTCTGGAAGTGGTCTGCCTGCTAAGATATACCATTCGTCAGATGCCTGAACAAAATGATTGCCAAAGCGTTCCATAGCAACATCCTGCCAATGCTCAATCTGATCAATAACTTTTCCTGCTTCTTCAGCTGTATATGTTCTAAGTGGAAACAAGCCATCTCTAAATTTTGTTATTCCAACTGGAACTACTGACATAGAACCCATTACAGGAGCAAACTGAAGCAAATCAGATATAGTTCTATCTAATTCTTCACCGTCATTTAATCCAGGACATGCAACAACCTGCGCATTCATAGGAATCTCTGCCTCATAAAGCTTACGAATCTTATCTAAAATATCTCCTGCAAATCTGTTGTGTAAAAGCTTTACTCTAAGCTCTGGATTAGTAGCATGAACAGAAATATTGATAGGCCCAAGCTTGTAGGCAATAATTCTATCTAAATCAGCCATCTTCATATTTGTAAGGGTTACATAATTACCCTGCAAAAATGAAAGTCTGGTGTCATCATCCTTGAAATACAGTGTATCTCTCATGCCAGGTGGCATTTGATCGATGAAACAAAAGGCGCATTTATTTGAGCATGATTTGTAATCATCCATAAGACCATTACAGAACATTACTCCTAAATCCTCTCCCTCTTCCTTTTCAACAAAAACTGACGAAGTAGTGCCATCCTCATGCAATAGTTCAACAGTGATATTTGCATCATCCGAATAATAATGATAATCAAAAATATCAACTAAAGTAACATCATTTATTTTTGTAATTATATCGCCAGGTAAAAGGCCTGCTCTTTCAGCTGGGCTGCCTTCCATAACACTGGCTATTTTATGACTTGAATTTAACATACTGGTATATATTCAAAAGCATTCTTAAGATGCTTTAATTGTCCTTCCTCTATAACAACAACATCAAACCTAACATTAGTAGAACCACCATAGTGATTACTATACAAGTAATAATCAGCAACGCGGCTGATTTTTCTCATTTTATTGAAATTAACTGCTTCAAAGCCGGAGCCTTTATTTCTGGAGCTTCGATATTTAACCTCAACAAAAACCAGATATTCATCATCCTTTGCAATGATATCTACCTCACCCATTTTACAATAAAAATTTGTTTTTAGTATAGTCATTCCATTGGATTTTAAAAAATCCGCGGCAAGCTGTTCAAAATCATTACCTTGTCTTCTATTATTCAAATAAACCTCTATTCTAACCTAACTTCGCTTTAATCTTTTCCATGTCATTAACAAAAACCAAGATTTCAGCAACAACTTCATATAATTCAGGCGGAATGGCGTCACCTATATTAAGCTTGCTAAGGGTTTGAGCAAGCTCATTATCTTCATAGAAAGGTACATCCGCTTTTTTGGCTTCCTCTATGATTTGTTCTGCTACATAGCCCTTACCTGAGGCCAGGATTCTAGGCGCAGAATCCCCTGCTTCATAGGAAAGAGCAACTGCAGTTTTATTTTTATCAAAAGCTTTTTCCTCTGCCATAATATACCTCATGCTCGCATATCAAAGCTGTATCTGTGAACGATTCCCTCTGTTTTATCATTAACATCCACGGGAACCTCTCCAAGGAAATCCTCTACAAAGCTTGTCTTTGGTTCACCACAAACTACCTCTGAAGAAACATTAAAACCCTTTTTAGCAAGACGCTCAGTTAAAATATCAAGATTATCCTCGATAAGCTTCATAGACTGTTCGCTTGCCAAATTCCATTTACAACCAACATTTGCTTCCTTAAGGCTGATAAAAACATCTGTAGGTCCAAGATATTCCATGTCAAAATGAAGAAATGCTGTAATTTCTTCACCTGCTTCATAGGAGCTTTTCTTGTTCTGCCTTACATAAAGCATACTGTCAGTATTCTGATTATACATCTTAAGTGGAATCTGCACAAAATTATACATTTCGTTAGCAGAATTCATAAAGTTTATATTCTGTTTTATTTCATTTGTTTGATTCTTGATGGAATCAGCAGCTTTATTATTAAAGCTTGAAACCATTCTTTCTAAAGCCTCTGTCTGCTTTAAAACTCTTTCGTAAAGCTTTGATATTTCCCCTGGCTTTGTAACATCCTTAGGCTCAAGGGCAAAGCTGTTTGAAATTATATTTTTAAGAAGTCCTCTATATAAAGGATTCTTCACAATATCATTAAGTGTTTCCTTTGGAATATCAGGATGATTATTCAAATAATCACTAATTTCCCTAAACAGCTGATTCACATCTGCATCAGCCTTAAGTGTACAATTTTCTGCAAAAACAAGATTATTGTCTTTTGGAAAATCTGGCAGATTATTAAGAAGCGTATTAAATGATAACACCTGCTTTTCACCGGCAATATTATTTAACACATTTGCTCCAGTTTCAAATTCAGCTACTGCTTTTTCGTTTATAATCTGTTGATTAGCCTCTGTTTTAGTATCTACCGATACATTTTCTTCTAATGTATTTGTAATTTCTATATTATTAGCCTGGGTTGCAGGATTTGGTACCTTAGGATCATTTGAAGCACTAAGCCCATCTGCTAATTTATCATTAGTGATAAGAATATCTTCTTGTAAAGCATCCTTAGATAATGTATTTACCTCAGACTGCTGATTAGGATTAACCTGAGTTTCTGGATTTACAGCTTGTCCTTCAGCATTTACAGCAGAAGCCGTCTCCTGACCTACACCTACATTAACATTTTCATCAGCAATAAAAATTTCTTTAATGCTATTGTTGATGCTTATCACATCTGATGCAGATAGCTCATCGGATGCCATCAGCTCAGGCAACATATCAGAAATAACTTCAAAATTATTTGAAAGCACTGCTCTATCGCTGGCATAATTTTGGAACATGCTAACATTTTCAGGCGTTAGAGCCATTTCATGCTTTGCCATAGTAACAAGTGTGGTAATATCAACCCCAGGATTATTAATCATGGCGCGATTCATCGCTGCAAGATTCTCTGGACTAATAGACATAGAATTTTGCATCATTGAATTAACCATATTAATAGTGCGCTCACTGGCGGCAAGATTAGCCATATCCAGAGCTTTTAAAAGTGTGGGATTAGCCTCTAGACCTGTTAAAGAAACAGGACGAATTTGTACGAGATTACCATCATTGCTTTTTACTTCAAAAAACACAGACTGACCAGGCGTAATGCTGACACCAGAATCAAGTCTTGCAGTCATAGTCTGACCATTTGCAAGGCCGATTGTTACCTTGCCATTTTCCACAGAATTAACAGAGCCCTCAAAGACCTCGCCTTCCTTAAGGGTGTCCGTAATGCTGCCAGTCAGCGACTGACTCTGACTCATCTTTGTCCTATCAGCAGCCTGATTTACATAATTTGAGTTGTAGGGATTCAGTCCTGTGTTAATGTTCATATGTCACCTATTAAAAATCAACAAAATTCCCAATAAAGGAACGTCTATGAATTGGGCAAGGGCCATATTCCTTAAGCGCTGCAATATGCTCTGCACTTCCGTAGCCCTTGTTTGATGCAAAATGATACATAGGATACATCTTATCGTATTCTACCATCATTCTATCTCTTGTAACCTTGGCAATAATGCTGGCAGCGCCAATAGATATTGATTTTGCATCACCTTTAATAATTGGAACCTGTTTAATATTTACACCAGGAATTGTAACCGCATCATTAAGTAGAATCTCTGGTTCTACTGTAGACTCTGCAATAGCCTGTCGCATAGCTTCGTATGTAGCCTGAAGAATGTTAATTTCATCAATACGTTTTTCTGAAACTACGCCTATACCTACAGAAACAGCTTCCTTCATGATAATATCATAAAGCTCGTCACGCTTTGCAGCAGATAGTTTTTTAGAATCGTTAATATAAAGGATGCTACAATCCTTTGGTAAAACAACGCATGCTGTAACAACAGGGCCTGCAAGTGGACCTCTACCAACTTCATCTATTCCACCGATATAGCTTACAGTATCCCAATACTGGTTTTCATATTCCTTAAGCTTTTCGATTCGTTCCTTTTCAATTCTAAGCTTTTCCATTTTCTTTTGGGCAACACCAATGATTTTGGAAACGCCAGGTCTTCCGTCAGAAATATATTCCTCGATAAAATCTGGAAGTCCTTCTATAGGAATCTCTTTATATTCTTTTTGTATTTCAGTAATTTTCTTTTCGCTCATTTTATTCTATGTTATCAACTAGTCCAAATTCATTAAATGGATAAACTCTTACCCAAGCTTTTCCAACAATATCGCTTCCATGGATGTTTCCAACCTGTTCAAATCTGGAATCGGTACTGTTGTTTCTATTGTCTCCAAGAACAAAATACTCATCCTCGCCAAGCACAATGTCACTTGAAGCCAAGCCTGAATTAAGAATTGTTTCTGTACCATAGGTCTCATCCAAAGGCTCACCATTGATATAAATTGTACCGTCACTATCAATGTTAACTACCTCACCAGGAAGTCCTATGATGCGTTTAATGTAATATGTATCTTCTTCATACTGATAAGGGAATACAACTACATCATATCTTTCTGGATTGTGGAATCTGTAGCTAATCTTATCAACGATAAGATTGTCACCATCTGATAAAGTGTCTTCCATTGAGGAACCACTAACAACAGTTCTCTGTCCCACAAAATGTGTAATCAGAAAGACTATTGCAAAGCAAATTAGCACATTAATAATTACGCTAATTACTTCCTTGCCCAAGGATTCCTTAGTAATTTTTTCTTCATCAGCCTTTCCATCAAAATCTGATAAATCCTCTACATCCTTCATGTTCTGTCTTGCCTTTTCAATGTCTCTTTTAATCTGCTGTTCTTCTTCGTTAAAGTCAATTACTTTCATGATTTATGGCCTTTCGAGTGATATTTTTCCTAAACTTCCGTTTCTAAATTCATCTATTAGTACAAAACAAGCTTTATCAAAATCTAACTCAGAACCTTTTTTGACAAAATTTCTTTTTTCAGCAATGCCTGTTATTATTTCATGATTTACTTT
>CACYLQ010000115.1 GCA_902775195.1 uncultured Pseudobutyrivibrio sp. | reverse complement strand
GTATGTAGATGATGAAAAGGTTTATAGTACCAACGATTGGTATACAGGTAGCGATGACAACAGTCAGGTTACATATCCAGCACCATTCGACCAGGATTTCTACATCATACTAAATCTTGCTGTTGGTGGAAGCTGGGTTGGTTATCCAGATGACAGCGTTTATGAGCACATGAATGATGATTCCTTTGCAGTAGATTACGTAAGAGTTTATCAGAAATCTGCAGAAGAATATGAAAAGGAAGAATCAAAGGTAAAGCGTCCTGAAAAGGAGCCAGTAAAGTTCAGAGAAGCAGATGAAGATGGCAACTACGTTATCAACGGAGACTTCAGCAAGGACATTGCATTTGATGGGGCAGAGGATGCTGATGATAACAACTGGAAGCTTCATTTGGAAAGCGATGCTAAGGGAACTACCTATAAGGTAGATGATAACAAGATTAAGATTACTCCAGCTGCTGTAGGTTCACAGCCACACAGTGTGCAGCTTAAGCAGCAGAACATCCCAATGTACAAGGGTTGGGAGTATGAGCTGACATTCGATGCAGTGGCAGATGAAAACAGAAACATCATCATTGATGTTGAAGGTCCAGACAGAGGCTGGATGAGATATTTAAAGGACACATCGGTGCCAGTTACAACTGAAAAGCAGTCTTACAAATATACATTCACTATGGATGAAAAAACTGATCCAAACGGATCACTTGAATTTAACCTAGGTAAACAGGATTCTACATCAGCAGTTACTATTTCTAATGTAAAACTTGTTCACAAATCAGGAGAGGAAGTTGTTGAGGACGATGCGAAGACAATTCGTCCAGATGGTAACTATATTTACAATGGAGGTTTTGATCAAGGTGAAAATCGATTGGGCTATTGGGATTGCAATAATAAAAAGGCAGTTTCTGTTACTAATAAGAAAAACCTACGAGTACTTAATGTGGTAGCGCCTGAGGGTACATCTAAGGCTAATCCTGTTATTGTTTCACAGAAAGAGCTTGCCCCACTTAATGCTGGTCAGTACGAAATCAGCTTTAATGGATACGCTAATGTAAAGGATGGTCTTACTGTTAATGTGGCAGGTAAGACATTTACACCAGAGCTTTCAGATAAGGATGCAAGCTACGCTCACAAGTTTGTATTAGATAAGAATGTTGAGCGTAAGGATTCAAATGTTGAATTCGTATTTACGAAGCCAGGTGAGTACTATATTGATAATGCATTTTTAGCTGAGGCAGCATTGCTTAAGAATGGTTCATTTAATGCTGGACTTGCTGGATTTACTCCATACATCTACGATTCAGTAAAGGCAAACTATGTCATCGACAACATGAATGGAAATGATAATGCCTTTGCAATTACAATAGATGACACAGTTGCAGATACAGATGACAACTGCTGGTACATTCAGCTTAACCAGGATGGAATCAAGCTTGAAAAGGGCAAGAAATATAGGGTTTCATTTAAGGCAAAGTCTTCTATTGACAGAGTAATCAAATATTCACTTCAGGAGTTTGAAGGCAACTGGACAAACTACAGCGGCACAGGCTCTGTTGAAATTGGAAATGACTGGAAGACATTTACTCAGGATTTTGTAATGGAAAGTGAGACAGACCCTAACACAAGATTCAACATCACTATGGGTTCTGTTGATGGTATCAGAATTACAGATAAGCATGACATCTACATTGATGATATCAGCTTAATCGAGCTTACTGATGAAAATGAACAGCCAAAGGCTGAGCCAGCTAAGTCACAGCCACAACAGGCAGCAACAACTATTGTTGATAATAAAACACCATTAGCAGGGAACACTTCTGTTGTAAATAATACTGCAAAGACAGATAATAAAGCTAAGTCAGGTGAAAAAACAACAGAGAGAAAAGCATCTACAACAGAAGAAACAACAGAAGAAACATCAGAAGAAACATCAGAAGAAATAACAACAGACGTAGAAGAGACAAAAGAATCAGAAAAAGAGGAGTCAGTAGATTCCAATAAGGCTACAGAAGAAAAGATAGAAAAGATAGAAGAGCCAGAAACAGCTAAAGCAGCTGATAAGAAGGAGCAGGTAGGCTTCTTTGGTGCAATAATCAATTTCTTCAAGGCAATCATTGAATTCTTTAAATCGCTTTTCTCGTAATTCTTAGAAAAGAGAGGAACAAAGAGCATTATGGCAAACAAGATTTTCGATACTACAGAGTTTGCTAAGGTAGCAAGACAGGCAGTTGCAGAAGGCGTTGTATTACTCAAAAACGATGCAAATGTATTACCACTTAAGGAAGGCACACGAGTTGCAATCTTTGGAAGAAGTCAGTTTAACTACTACAAAAGTGGAACTGGTTCTGGTGGAATGGTAAACACAAGATATGTGGTTGGAGTTTATGAAGCCATAGAACAGGATGGCACCCTGGAAATTAATAGCAACTTAAGAAATACCTACGAAGACTGGGTAAAGGATAACCCATTTGATGCAGGTGCTGGTTGGGCTGCAGAGCCTTGGTTCCAAAAGGAAATGCCAGTAACAAAGGAATTGGCACTTGAAGCAAGAGAAGATTCAGATGTTGCTATTGTTCTGATTGGACGTACAGCAGGTGAAGATCAGGATAATAGCAACGCTAAGGGTAGCTACTTACTTACAGATGATGAACAGCAGATGCTTGAGAACGTAACAAAGGTCTTTGAGAAAACCATCGTATTGTTAAACGTTGGAAATATCATCGATATGAAGTGGGTGGATAAATACAATCCATCTGCAGTAGCTTATATCTGGCAGGGCGGCCAGGAGGGCGGAAATGGTGTGTTAGATGTACTTAAAGGCGCAGTTTCACCTTCTGGAAGATTGACAGATACTATCGCTTACAACATCGAGGACTACCCATCTACAAAGAATTTTGGAGATAGCAAGCGTAATATCCAGCAGGAGGATATTTATGTAGGCTATAGATATTTTGAAACCTTTGCAAAGGAAAAGGTTATGTATCCATTTGGTTATGGCTTGTCATACACATCATTTGACATGGTTTCAAATGGTTTTACTGTTGAAGACGGCCAGGTAAAGGTTTCAGTTACGGTTACAAATATTGGCGACTACAAGGGCAAGCAGGTGGTACAGGCTTATGTTTCAAAACCCCAAGGTAAGCTTGGCAATCCAGCTCTTGAGCTTGTAGGCTTTGCCAAAACAAATGAGCTTAAGGCAGACGAGAGTGAAAAGCTTGATATCGTATTTACGAATTATCAGATGTCTAGCTATGACGATAGCGGAGTAACTGGCTTTAAGAGCGCATACGTGTTAGAGGAAGGAACCTACGTCTTTTATGTAGGTGACAACATCAGAAATCTTACAAGAATCGGTACATACACTGTAGGCAAAACAAAGGTGATAGAGCAGTTGTCAGAAGCTCTTGCACCACAGATTGATTTCATTCGTATTAAGCCAGATGCTTGTGAGGACGGATTTAGCATTTCTTATGAAGACGCGCCAAAGGCCACTGTAGATGCTACTGATATTAGAAAGGCTAATGTTAAGGCACCTATAGCTAAAACAGCTTCAGACTTTAAGCTTGTGGATGTTTTAGATAAAAACTGCACATTGGATGAATTTATAGGTCAGCTTAGTAAAGAGGAGCTTTGCGCCATTGTCAGAGGAGAGGGCATGAGCTCTCCAAAGGTTACACCAGGCTGTGGTGGAGCTTTTGCTGGCGTAACAGATTCTCTTATTGAAAAGGGAATTCCTACATGCTGTTGTACAGATGGACCTTCTGGTATCAGAATGGATTCCGGCAAGAAGGCATTTGCTATGCCAAACGGCACATTGCTTGCATGTATGTGGAATTTGGATTTAACAGAAAAGCTCTACAATTACGAGGGCTTAGAGCTTAGAAAAAACAAGATTGATGTTTTACTTGGACCTGGCATGAACCTTCACAGAAATCCTCTTAATGGACGTAACTTTGAGTATTTCAGTGAGGACCCATTTGTTACAGGAAAGAATGCAGCAGCTCAGCTTAAGGGTATGCATAAGATGGGCGTGACAGGAACAATCAAGCATTTTGCCATGAATACACAGGAGGCACATCGCCACACTGTAGAACATGTAGCCAGCGAGCGTGCCATCAGAGAAATATATCTTAAGGGCTTTGAAATTGCTGTTAAGGAAGCAGGAGCTTGCGCTGTAATGACAACATACGGTTCAATAAATGGCTATTACACATCTTCAAGCTACGATTTGGTTACAAGAATTCTTAGAAACGAATGGGGCTTTGAAGGCATTGTAATGACTGACTGGTGGGCAAAAGGTGGAAAGGCTGAGTGTGGCGATTCTACCGATATGGCAGCCATCGTAAGAGCACAGAATGATTTGTACATGGTTACACAAAGTGCGAAAGATAACACAAACAAGGATAATCTTGAGGAAGCACTTTTGGATGGAAGCTTAGATATAAGTGAGCTTCAGGCCTGTGCTAAAAACATCTGCCAGTTTGTATTACATACACCTACATTTGCAAGATTCATTGAAAGAAACAATGAATTAGATATAGACCTTGCAAATGAGGCAGAGGATGATGATACAGAATTTGACAATATTATAGATTGCAGAATCGATGAAAGTGGTAGTGCACATATTTCTACTGATTTGATTGAGACTGCAAGAAACAGCAGTAACACAGTTTCTGTTTCCTTTAAGGAAAGAGGAGATTACAAGCTTTCAATGCGTGTGCGTTCTAATGCCACCAGCGATTTGGCTCAGATACCACTTAGCATATTTAGAGATAAGGAGCTTGTAAAGATGGTTACTTTAACAGGAGCCGACAAGGATTGGCAGAATGTTGAGGTAGTATTTGAAAACTGCGCCATGACATTCTTTATGAGATTATATTTTGCTCAGGATGGAATGGAAATTGATGACATAACCATTTCTTTGGCAAAGTCAAAGGAAGAAGAATTTAGATTAATGTTTGCCAGAATGGGCGAGCAGTAAGGAGTACTTAAGTTGATAGAGTTTATTGATAAAAATGGAAGCTTCAGGGTTCCAAAGGCAGAAGATACAAGTTATTTATATTTTCCAATTGCAGGAGAGAAGGGACTAAAAGCATCTGTTGCACCAAATCTTGCTGGAGATGCAATGGTGGATCAGGAAACATTTTTGTTAGAGCCTGTCAGTGTGGAAAACTTACATAATAACAAAAACGGAAGAAATTTCTGGGTTTACATGGATAACGGAAAGGTCTGGTCGGCAGTAGGAAATTCTGCTGACCAGGAAAGCAAAAAATTCACATTAGCCCAGGATGAAAGCTGGGTTGAGGCTGGATTTATGTGGCACAAGGCTAACCGCTACAGCAATGAATACAAAATTAGCTCAGAAATCACATCCTTCATCCCAGTGGATGCAAATGTGGAAATAATGTCCGTTCGTATCAAAAATGAAGGTGACGAGCCAAAGACAATCACAAATATTGCAGCGGTTCCTATCTACGGCAGATCAGCAGATAATCTTAGGGATCACCGAAATGTAACATCTATGCTGCACCGCATTAAAACAGTAGAGGATGGAGTACTGGTTACACCTACAATGTCCTTTGATGAAAAGGGACATAGAATGAATCACAAGACTTATTACGTAGTAGGCGTTAGTGATTGTGGAAACAAGCCAGAGGGATTTTTCCCAACTGTGGAAAGCTACATTGGGGAAGGCGGAAGCTTTGCAAAGCCTAGAAGTGTTTATCGTCAGGAAAGCGGTGTGACAGCAGGATTTTCTGTAGCTGGCATGGAGGCTGTTGGCGGTCTCAGATTCTCAGAGGTTACCCTTGGTGCTGGAGAGAGTATCGCATATACGATAATCCTGGGCGTTACTGAGGATGAGTCTGAAATAGATGGTGTTGTAAAAAGATTTAAAACATCTGAGGCTGTTTCAAAGGAGCTTGAGGCTACAAAGAAATACTGGCTTGATAAAGTAAATGTCAGCTTTGAAACAGGTGACAGAGCCTTTGATGAATATATGCGCTGGATTGCATTCCAGCCATTCCTTAGAAGAGTTTATGGCTGCTCCTTCCTTCCATATCACGATTATGGAAGAGGTGGCAGAGGCTGGAGAGATTTGTGGCAGGATTGCCTTTCACTTCTTTTCATGGAGCCAGCAAATGTGCGACAGATGATAGTGGCAAACTTTGGTGGCGTGCGAATGGATGGAAGTAACGCCACAATAATAGGCGACGGCCTAGGCAACTTTATAGCTGATAGAAATGGTATTGCCAGAGTATGGATGGACCATGCCTATTGGCCACTTAAGACATTACTTTTATACATTAATCAGTCAGGTGATTACGATATCTTAAAGGAACAGGTTCCATACTTTAAGGATTCCATTGTTCATCGTGGAGCCATTGTTGATAAGAAATACGAAAACAAAGAAAACAAGCAGCTTACAGCTGATGAAGAGGTGTACTTAGGTTCAATTATCGAGCATCT
>CACYLQ010000114.1:7987-8510 GCA_902775195.1 uncultured Pseudobutyrivibrio sp. | reverse complement strand
CATTTGATGAGATAGTAGAACTTCGTGCTGCTACTTGGAAAGATAAATTCAAGGAATATTTGGACAAATGTATTAGCGTAATGTATCTCTCGGAGATAGTTATGGATGATGCAGAGAAAGCCAGAGCTATTAATGTGTATGAGAGATTAAATGAGGGTGGTGTAGCATTATCTACCTTTGACCTTATAATTGCAAAGGCTTCATCTGATAAAAGAACTCAAGGCAGTTTTAAGAAAAGATTCATTGATAGTGTTAAACAAGTAATTGATTATCCTGAGAATATTCTACCAGATTGTATAGCTACAATTTATAAGAATAGTAAACCATATGAAAATGAAAATGCATCGATTAAAATGGGTGCAATAGATTCTGACGATGATGTGATATCGGCATACTCAGATACATTTCTAACAGTATTATCCATTTACTGTTATAGAGATGTGCATAAATTTGATAAATGCTTAGCTTACACAAAGAAAAAAGCGATATTGGATTTATCAGCAGAAGATATTAATGATAATCT
>CACYLQ010000114.1:0-7977 GCA_902775195.1 uncultured Pseudobutyrivibrio sp. | reverse complement strand
TACAACTTGTATGTGCTGGAATTGATCGTGCGCTATTTTTCCTTCAAGTTAGATGCGGAGTCCGTAAAATTTCAGAGATTAATTATAAGAATATGATTACAGTTTTAGCTGTAATTTTCTTAAATGAAAAATATTTCAGTGATAAACAAGTTAATGATATTTTAGAAGCATGGTATTGGTCATCAATTTTCTCAGGGGCATATGATTCTGATCAAAATACTAAAATGGAATCAGATATAAAAAATCTTTTACAATATATAGATTCGAGAGTGAATGGGGATGCAACTAAGCCAGCATGGCTTGATGATCAGATAAAAAAAGTGTTCGGAAAAGAAGATTTCTCTGATTATGATACTTTAGCAATGAAAAAAACGGAGGCCGGCCATTATCCAAAAGATGTAATTAGGGTATCGCTGTGTCATTATATGTTGTCATACTCATACCCGCTTCTTCTCAAAGATAATGGTGAGAGAATTAGTGTTTTTTCTAGCAAACCATTAGATGCGCACCATATTGTTCCATTAGCAAGTAATCTATCTGAAAAAATGTCTGCTAAGGAAAAAGAATTAAGTATGAGAGAAACGAAGGATAGTAAGTATAATTCTCCACTTAACTACGTGCTAATTGATGCAGGTGAGAATGGGGATATATCTGATTTGCCTGCGAGCACTTATTTAAATAACGTTACAGTAAGTGCAAAAACAGCATTAAAGATAGACCATTTTAATCCTGATGAGATTGATAGTTTCTTGAAATACAGATATGACGGAATAAAAGGAATGCTTATAAATGAATTAAACAGTCTAGTTATGTAAGAAAACAAGCTCATGATTACAAAGCTAATCATGAGCTTGTTTTTGAAAGAATTTAATAATTTGTTCGATTGTATCGAGTTCATATATTTGATAGAATCTATTCCGTGCTACCAAGATGGTAGGCGGTTACAGCCCTTGAATTAGCGAGGGTGGTGCCCTCAGGATTACCTTATTATCTGGTTTCCAGAAATTAGACATCAGGAGGGCTAGCTTATGGATGTATGTGATGTTATGACCGTTTTAGGTTTTGCAGCTACTTTTTTCATGTTAGGCGTAGCCTACGGAAAAGACCATAAGAAAAAGAAGTAATCGCCCACTCGTCCAAAGGTGCGATTACTTCTTTTCTTAATCAAGTAATTAAACCAAAGGGCTGACCGTCTATCGGTAGCACTTTCTTTGTACATACATATTACAATAAATTGTTCTATATTTCAATTCTGAGTTTATGTACAGTCTTCAAAAGCCAACTGAATTCAACCCCCAAATTACATTAACTATTAGTAGATTTTACAGCAAGGTTAACTCCAACAGCAACATCCTTCTCCTCAGTCATTCTGCGGTAGATGTTTGCAAGCAAAGCGCCTGAGATGTTGTGCCATACAGAGAAGATGGCACCAGGTACTGTGGCCATTGCAAGATTAGGAAAAAGTGCCTTCTTCTTAGCAAGTGGAAGTCTAAGGGCTTTTCCAAGAAGTAATCCGCAGCCATAACCAAGAAGATTATGAAGGATTACAACTACAAAGATTACAGCACCTGTTGTAAGAATCTGTTCTGCGTTGTGAGATACAACGGCTGCAACAATCAGTGTGATTGCAAGCACAGAAACAAGTGGAAGTGCTTCCTTTACCTTAGTAGTGAATTTTCCAAAGAAGTGGTTAATGACGAAGCCCAGCGCGATTGGAATGATAACTACCTTGATAATTGATAGGAACATAGCCAGCACATCAACAGATACTGTTGTGCGAAGGAATAAATATGTGATAACAGGTGTAAGCAGTGGAGCAAGAAGAGTGTTTACGCTAGTCATGCCAACTGATAAAGCTACATCACCTTAGCTAAGATATGTGATGACGTTGCTGGATGTACCACCAGGGCAAGTTCCAACTAGAATAACACCTGCAAGAAGTCCAGCCTCAAGACCGAAGGTCTTTCCCAGTATAAATGCAAGCAGAGGCATTATTGTGAATTGGGCAAGACAGCCAATAAGAATATCCTTTGGATGAGTGAATACTAAAACAAAATCTTCAGGCTTAATTGTAAGACCCATTCCAAACATTACTATCATAAGGAGATAGTTAATCCAACTAGTCTGAATCCAAAGGCATGTGCCTGGCTTAAAAAGAGCCAACGCTGCGACTACAAGTACAATGATAGCCATGTACTTTCCGATAAAGCTACTGATTTGTTTCATAACATAATTCCATCCTTTCGTATAAATAATAGTTTAACGCTTTAAAGTGATAGCGTTATAAACAAGATAGCACTTGTTAAAATATTTTTCAATAAGTGTGAGACACATCTGTTGATATGGAAAATATTGTTAGTTATAATTTTTATAAGAATCAATTTTACAGAACATTTACATCGGAAAGGTATATATGAAGAAAACTCAAGGGATTTTACAGTACATATTTATTATAGTTGGAGCCATAATGGCTAGTTTTTCAGTCGCACTGATTATATTGCCAAATGACGCCATTGATTATGGAACAGCAGGGGTTGCCATCATTATCAGCAAGCTTACGGGGCTTTCACTGGCGCCGCTTGTATTTTTAGTATTTATACCTTTTATAATAGCAGGACACGTAGTGCTTGGAAAAAGCTTCACTATCAAAGCTACATTAGGTTCTTTGACCTACACTTTGGGAATCCATTTTTTCGAGGAGATTCCCTTCGAGCTTAACACCGAGCATTTCCTTGCAGTTGCTTTTGGCGGGGCAATCCTTGGGGCAGGCCTATCCCTTATCCTTCGAAATGGTGGATGCATAGATGGTTCTGAGATATTAGCCAACATAGTTGTTAAGCGCCTATCTGATAAAACAGGTCGAAATTACAGCATGACTCCCGTTTTGCTTGCATTCAATGCATTAGTTTATTTCACAGTGTTTTTCACGATAGATATGACAGCGGCATTGCTTAGTCTTTTGGTTTATGTGGTGGCTACCACTGTTATCGATCATTACACAGACCACTTCGAAGCCATTAAGCAGGTTACCATTATCACCCAGGACCCTGATAACATTATCGAAGACATTAAAAAGAGGCTTAACAAGACCTGCACAATCATGGATTCCAGAGGTGCCATAGCAGGGGAGAACAATACCTTGATTTGCTACATCAGTTATTTCGAACTGCCAATTATGAAGGAGATTATTTCTAATCACTCAGGTAGTTTTAGTACAGTATCTACTATTGATGAAATATTAAGATAGATTTTTGACTAGTAAGGAAGGTGAGGCTTTATTATGAAAAAAAGATTATTAGTGTTAATCGCAGTATGCACCATGGCTTTTGCCACAGCCTGTGGTGGCAGCTCTAGTGAAGGCTCTTTAAAGCAGGCATCTAATTCATTCATGGCAAAAGATGCTGTTGGGTTTGAGGAGACGGCAGTAGAGGATTACGACGTGGATACCCAAATGACTGCAGATGAGGACGCAGAGGGAGAGGATGTAGATTTATCTGGCTATGATACCTCAAGAAAGCTTGTGTATAACTCAAGCATTAGCTTAGAAACCAAGAAGTTCGACGAAGATGTTGCCAGAGTAAAAGAGCTTGTATCCGCAAATGGTGGTTATCTTGAAAGCAATTCTACCTACGGAAGCGTAGAATACGGCGGCCGCAGTGCCAACATGCTAGCCAGAATACCAGCAGACAAGTATCAGGATTTTATGTCCAGCGTTGGAGATGTAGGCTCCCTTACATCTAAAAGTGAAAACGTTGAGGATATCACATCAAGCTATGTTGATGTTCAGGCCAGATTAAAGAGCTTAAATACAAAGCTTGAGCGCCTTCAGGAGCTGGAAGCAGAAGCTGATAACGTAACAGACCTTCTTGAAATAGAAGACAGAATAAATGATGTTCAATATCAGATTGAAAGCTACACAGCACAGAAAAAGACCTATGATGACAAGATAGACTACAGCACAGTTTCAGTAGATATCAGTGAAGTTGTTACCTATTCAGAGGTAAAGGCAGACAGTGCATGGAATCGTTTTGCAGAAGCATTTGCAGGTTCCTTTACAGGATTTATTGAATTCCTTCAGAATCTTGTGATTGGTTTAATATATTTATTGCCATACATTGTTATAGTAGCAATAGTAGTTGTAGTTATAATTAGGATTCACAAAAAGAGAAAGATTAAAAAGGAAAAGAAAAACAAAGAGGTACAAGATAAATAAGGAAAGTAAAGAACCCGCGGGTGGCTGAAGCCCGCGGGTTCTTTGAAGGGAGAAAATATATGAACGGTCCGAATGACCTAGTAATAATCTTTTAAAAGCAACAACAAATATTGCAAAGCAAATTTAATATTATCATACTTACGCACCATCTGGTAACCCCTGAATAAGGTCTTGTGTATCCGTAGCCAGTACCAGTGGTGTTGTACCAGCTAGTACCGAAATCGATGCTTTGCTGAAATTGTCTGTATCTAAAATTGCTAGGCTCTAAAGCGATAGCGCGAGAAATGTATTCTCTGGCATCGTTTAGATTGCCAAGTCCCTGTGAAGCAACGGCAGCGAAGAAATACCACTGTCCGTTTCGTCCGCTATCAGGGATGGAATGTAGTACATTTAAAGCCTGAGCAAACTGTCTTGCGTTAATGTAATTTGCGGCAGCCTGCATTTGCAAGTTGTAGCCGCCAGAGCTGTTATTTTCATAACCAAATCCACCAGAATAGCTGTTAGAGTAGCTGCCGTTTTGACGCTCATCCATTATCTGATTGTAGGCAGCCTGGATTTCTTTGAATCGTTCTTCCGCCTGTTCCTTGTTAGGATTATTGATGTTAGCATCAGGATGATATTTACGGCTTAAGCTTCTATATGCTTTTTTGATTTCCTCGTCTGAGGCGCCTCTTTCAACACCTAGAACTCTGTAAGGATCAATCATCAAGGCTTCTCCTTGTTAGTGGATTTTTTGTCTTTTATCTGAAGATATTCATATTTAGTCCAAACACCTGAATAAATGATGTTTCTAAGAATATCTACATTTTCAACTATAGGCAATCGCTCAAAGCCCTTGGCACATTCGGCCATGAGAGAGGTGAGGTTAATTCTCACGAAGGTCTCAAATTCCTTTGGCGATTCATTTTTCATAAATAGCAGTGGATTAAAGTTTCCATGCTTTTCATCTTTTTTCATATCATCATAGGCATCCAAAATGTAAATGAATTTGCCCATGTGAAATCCCATGCAGTGAAGAGTTTTGCCCCAGGCATCGTCCTTCCAGTTCATAAGTGTACCAAGCATTTCGCCTGTGTAGCTGGAAATCTTGTCGATGTTGGTTTCATTAGCAGCCTCAGCCACTGAAAGATTCTTAATATATTGTTCAATTGCGGCTACCTGTCTAGGATATTTATCCTTAATAACCTTGTAGTTATTTTTAAGACTGTCTGCAGCGACCTTGGCAAGCTTTGAATTATCATCAGCGTAGTTGTCCATAAGGCTGTAGTATGACAGGATGATATCCATGTCAGCCGCGTAGGAGATGGCTTCGCTTTCAAAGAAAGGCTTTCTTTTGAAAGGATGAATCATACACCAGGTGCTGTCCTTTGATAGCTCTGGTTCATAAAGGCTTTGTAAAAGGATAGCTAAAAAACAAAGGTCGTAATTAAGCAGGATTTGTCCTTTTAAGCCGGCTGATTTGCCAAGGGCGTGACATAGTCCGCAGTAAAACTGTCTGTATTTATTTTTGTCTTCTTCTGATAGTTGTTTTATATCAGCATTAATATATCCAAACAAGACTACACCTTTTTAATGAATACTGAATGACATTTACTACAGGTTACCTGAATCCTTCCACGTCCCTTTGGAGCGCGGAGCTTTTGCTTGCAGCTAGGGCATTTGAAAATTGAATATACCTTTCGCTGGTTGTATTCAGCTTTAGTTTTGTTGAAAAAAGTTCTTATCTTAAATGGTAATACTGAAAGTTTGCTACGGATTCCAGCTGTCTTTGCTAAGAAGATAGCGTTTTCGTTGTAGCGCTTCTGGTAATTCTTGGAAAACATTCGCCATATGCTGTAGATTAAGCAACCCATGGCAAGTAAATAAACTATATTAGAGTGTGTAATCATAGTAAGAAACATAAGGATTAGTGCAAGCCATGTGAAGGTGCGTCCTAATGCATCCACTCCAGTGCGTCCATTAAAAAATTTTGCCATGCGATATCTGAAATCGTTCATATGGTCCTCCTGTTGTCATCTTAAAAAACCATAGTTGCACTTTATACGGAAATCAACTCAGCGTCAACACTTTATAGAGTTATTTTATAAAAGTTTAAGAATTGATTTAGAATACTTGAAAAAAGTTGTTGGTTAGGGTAAACTAACTATAGTTTATACAGTTGCACAAGAGTAAGAAGTGTGATAACCTATACTCTATAAGTGGGTTGTGTGCAATTGAAATTTCTAATCCATTTATAAATAGGAGGTAAACATTTTGAGAACATTTGTTAACGAATCAGCAGAGAACTATTTAGAGACTATTTTAATTCTTAGCAAGAGATTACCTGTTGTCCGTTCTGTTGATGTAGCCAACGAACTGAATTTCAAAAAGTCATCAGTCAGCATTGCAATGAAGAACCTCAGGGAAAAGAACCAAATTACAGTTACAGATGCTGGATACATATATCTTACAGACGAAGGCAAGGAAATTGCTGAAATGATTCTTGAAAGACATGAGCTTATCACAGATATTCTTGTCAAGCTTGGTGTTGATGAGGAGATAGCAGCTGAGGATGCATGTCGTATTGAACACGTAATCAGCAAGGAAAGCTTCAAGGCTGTCAGAGATTACGCTAAAGATAAGATTTTAAAGTAACATTAACTATGATTTCCAGCCCTTAGGGGCTGGGATTTTTTTCTGAGTAGGCAGAGGTAGTGAAATGGATGTAATGGAAACAGAACAGAGGGATATTATCATACAGCAGCTACGAGAATCTGGCTGTCGAATTACAAAGCAGCGTCTTACGATTTTGGATATCATTCTTAGTAGTGACCCATCCTGCGTTAAGGAAATATATCGCGAAGCTGTTAAAAAGGATAAGAATATAGGAAGCGCCACAGTATACCGCATGGTTAACACCTTAGAGGAAATCGGCGTAATCAATCGCAAAAACATGTATCAGGTGGATTGTACTAACTGTGCTAATCTATGTGAGGATGCAGATTGCGATGAAGGCTGTCCTGGCGGAAGCTGTGCTAATTGCGAAACAAATGTGGTTGTTACCTTAGATGATGACACCAAAATAGTCATCGGAAGAGAGGAGCTTACAAAGCTGTTAGAGGCTGGTATGAAAGCCACTGGAAAACTAGATAAGTCTCATAAGATATCTAGACTTGCATATTAAAAAGGTGTATTATTAAAGGGCTGTTTAGCGTGGGCTAAATGGCCCTATGTTATTCATTATAGAAGAGGAGATATAAAATGACCCAGTCACGTACACACAACTGTAACGAGCTACGTCTTGCAGATGCTGGCAAAGAAGTTACATTAGTTGGTTGGTTTGAAAACATCAGAAAAGTGTCAAAGAATCTTGGTTTCGTTATCCTTCGTGATTTCTATGGCACTACACAGATAGTCGTTGAGACAGAAGAAATGATGGCTGTCATTGATTCTGTTAATAAGGAATCTACTATTTCAGTTACTGGTACAGTTCGTGAGCGTTCTTCTAAGAACACAGAGCTTCCTACAGGTGAAATCGAAGTAGTTCCTACATCAATCGAAATACTTGGAAAGTGTACTCACAACGAGCTTCCATTTGAAATCAATCGTTCAAAAGAAGCAGATGAGAATACACGTTTAAAATATCGTTATCTTGACCTTCGTAATCCAGAGGTTAAGAGCAAAATCGTTCTTAGAAGCAAAATCGTTGCAGAGTTAAGAGCAGCTATGATTGCACATGATTTCATGGAAATCACAACACCAATCCTTACATGCTCTTCACCAGA
>CACYLQ010000113.1 GCA_902775195.1 uncultured Pseudobutyrivibrio sp. | reverse complement strand
AAACTAATGCTTTTGGGAGAGTATTTTTCCACCCAAGTTCCATATAATAATTCAAAATCTTTCTTTTTAAGATTTCGAACTTGTTTGTTACTAATAAGCTTATACTTAACAATGTATTGTTTGAAGGATTTATAATATGAATAATATGTAGATTGTGTAACTTCACTTTTAACTTCATGCTCCAAATAGTCTTCACAAGCCTCACCAAACGTTAATGTTAGACCATCTCGAAAATCATTTTTTTCATGCCACTGCTTCTCGTACGCTTTTACTTTAAGCTTACAATCTTTAATTGCTTGTTCGCGTGTAGCCCTCGTAACTTTTATTTTCTTATAATTTTGTGTTTTGGGGTCAACGCACGTTGACATTATTGTACATGCATAAGTCCCAGCTTTGGTTTTTACAACATATCCATCTCCATTCTTTGCTTTCATGATAAATCCTCCTTCAAAAAGCACTACTTATTACCACTAATATAACATGGTTTCATAATAGTGGCAATTGCAATGGTGGCAAGTGTCAATAAAAAGTGGCAATTGAAATCATTTGAAAACATACAAAAAAGGATTCCTTGGTAATATCATACAAAGGAATCCTTTATTTTAGCTATCTTTATACTGCTTAATGTCTTAAAAATCTATGTATTTTTAACTTTAGGAGTATCTATTAAGCATTAACGATTTTACCGAAATCTGGCTTAAGTGAAGCACCACCGATAAGACCACCGTCAATGTTTGGCTTGCTAAGAAGTTCAGCTGCATTGCCTGCGTTCATAGAACCGCCGTACTGAATACGAACAGCCTCTGCTGTAGCTCCATCATAAAGCTTAGCGATAAGCTCACGGATGAATCCACAAACTTCTTCTGCCTGATCAGCTGTAGCTGTCTCGCCTGTACCGATAGCCCAGATTGGCTCGTAAGCGATAACAAGGTTCTTTACCTGATCAGCTGTTACGCCTGAAAGATCCCAAGTGATCTGACGCTCGATCCACTCCTTGTATGTGCCAGCCTTGCGAAGTGCAAGAGACTCACCACAGCAAAGGATTGGTGTAAGACCAGCAGCGAATGCCTTCTTAACCTTAGCGTTGATAAGGATATCATCCTCACCAAAGATATCACGTCTCTCAGAGTGACCCATGATAACGTACTTAACACCAGCATCTACAAGCATAGGAGCTGAGATTTCGCCTGTGAAAGCACCCTTATCCTCGATGTAGAAGTTCTCAGCACCAACGTTAACGTTTGTGCCCTTTACAGCCTCTACTACAGGAACGATGTCGATTGCAGGTACGCAGTAAACTACGTCTACATCATCATTCTTTACTAAATCCTTAAGCTCAGCAACAAGCTTTACAGCCTCAGAAGGTGTCATGTTCATCTTCCAGTTGCCGGCAATAATTCTTCTTCTTGCCATTTTAAATTCCTCTTTTCTTATTTATCGTCTGCTGCGTAAACGCCTGGAAGCTCCTTACCCTCAAGGAACTCAAGTGATGCACCACCACCTGTAGAGATGTGGCTCATCTTGTCAGCGAAACCAAGCTGGTTAACAGCTGCTGCTGAATCACCACCACCGATGATTGTTGTAGCATCTGTATCAGCAAGTGCCTGAGCAACTGCCTTTGTACCTGCAGCAAGTGCTGGGTTCTCGAAAAGACCCATTGGTCCGTTCCAAAGAACTGTCTTAGCAGACTTAACCTTGCTAGCGTAAAGCTCTACTGTCTTAGGTCCGATATCGCAACCCATCTGATCAGCTGGCATATCCTCGTTGAGGTATGTTGATGTCTCAACTGGAGCATCGATAGGATCAGGGAATGAACCGATTGTAACTGAGTCAAGTGGAAGAAGGATTTCCTTACCCATATCCTTAGCCTTTGCAAGCATCTCCTTGCAGTAATCAAGCTTAGAATCATCGCAAAGTGATGTACCAATTTCGTATCCCATAGCCTTAAGGAATGTGAATGCCATACCACCACCGATGATAAGTGTATCGCACTTCTCAAGAAGGTTGTTGATTACGTTAAGCTTATCAGCAACCTTAGCACCACCAAGGATTGCTACGAATGGATGTACTGGATTCTCTACAGCGTTTCCAAGGAAATCGATTTCCTTCTGCATAAGGTATCCAACTACGTTAGAACCACCCTTAGCTGAGATGAACTTTGTAACACCAGCTACAGAAGCGTGAGCTCTGTGTGATGAACCGAAAGCATCGCATACATAATCATCTGCAAGATCAGCGAGCTCCTTAGAGAATGCCTCACCGTTCTTTGTCTCCTCTTCGCCTCTGAAACGAGTATTCTGAAGAAGAACAACATCACCTTCGTTCATAGCGTTAACAGCAGCTGTAGCAGCCTCACCTGTTACGTTGTAATCTGAAACGAAGTTTACTTCCTTACCAAGCTTCTCTGAAAGGCTCTTTGCAACTGGTGCAAGTGACTCGCCCTCGTTAGGACCATTCTTAACCTTACCAAGATGTGAGCAAAGGATAACCTTTCCACCATCAGCGATAAGCTTCTTGATTGTTGGAAGAGCTGCGTTAATACGAGTCTCATCTGTGATTACTCCACCCTTAAGTGGTACGTTGAAGTCGCAACGAACAAGAACACGGCGACCCTTTACGTTGATATCATCAACTGTCTTTTTGTTTAATGCCATTTTTAAATCCTCCATTATTCTAAAAAAAGGGCCGCGGTCCAATAGGACCGGACCCTTTTAAAGTCGTATTTCGTAAAACGAATTAAGCTAACTCTGAGAAGTACTTAATTGTACGAACCATCTGAGATGTGTAGCTGTTCTCGTTATCATACCAAGAAACAACCTGTACCTCATACTGGTCATCAGAGATCTTAGAAACCATTGTCTGTGTAGCATCGAAGAGAGAACCAAATCTCATACCTACGATATCTGAAGAAACGATTTCATCCTCGTTGTAACCGAATGACTCGTTAGCTGCTGCCTTCATAGCTGCGTTGATACCCTCAACTGTAACGTCCTTCTTGTTTACAACTGCTGTAAGGATTGTTGTAGAACCTGTTGGTGTAGGAACACGCTGAGCAGATCCGATAAGCTTTCCGTTAAGCTCTGGGATAACAAGACCGATAGCCTTAGCTGCACCTGTTGAGTTAGGAACGATGTTAACTGCTGCTGCACGTGAACGACGAAGGTCACCCTTTCTCTGTGGTCCATCAAGTGTCATCTGATCACCTGTGTAAGCATGGATTGTTACCATGATACCAGACTGGATAGGAGCGAACTTGTTAAGTGCGTCTGCCATTGGTGCTAAGCAGTTTGTTGTACATGAAGCTGCTGAAATGATTGTATCAGAAGCCTTAAGTGTCTCATGGTTTGTATTGTAAACGATTGTAGGAAGATCGTTTCCTGCTGGTGCAGAGATAA
The DNA here is from genome assembly GCA_902775195.1 of uncultured Pseudobutyrivibrio sp. Taxonomy (GTDB): domain Bacteria; phylum Bacillota; class Clostridia; order Lachnospirales; family Lachnospiraceae; genus Pseudobutyrivibrio. The sequence goes on along the minus strand of CACYLQ010000113.1, from coordinate 6,788 downwards.
CAACCTTTCTAGCACCTGCATTGATATGAGCCTGTGCCTTTTCCTTTGATGTGTAGAATCCTGAACACTCAAGAACTACGTCAACCTTAAGGTCACCCCATGGGCAATTGTTTGCATCTGGGAATGCATAGATCTTGATTTCCTTACCACAAACGATGATTGAATCATCTGTGCAAGAAACCTCATCTGCATGCTCGTACTTTCCCTGTGATGAATCATACTTTAAAAGATGTGCTAAATCTGACGGAATGCAAGACGTCCGATACGGCCAAAACCGTTGATTGCTACTCTTACTGCCATTTTTAAATCCTCCTAAAGATTCTTTTAAAATTTTCTTAGGTCGCTCAAAAGCGCCCTTATGCACTTCATTTTATACAATGTCTAAATAGATTTCAACCCCAAAATGAAATATTGTTAAATTTTTCTCAAACTTTCTTTATTTATGGCCTCAAAACTAGTTTTAAATCAAGGGCTATGATAGAATTATGGGCAAATTAGAAATTTTAAATCAGGAGGCAAATATGTTTTGGGACAATCACATGCATTGTAATTTTTCAGGGGATTCTGAGGCCGCTCCAATCGATATGATTAATGCAGCTAAGGCAAAGGGGCTTTCGGGCATCACCTTCACCGACCACTTGGATATTGATTACCCTGAACAATTTGGTTTTTTCGAGCTGGATTTAGATAACTACTATCCTACCATGAAGGCTCTAGCAGATGAGAATTCAACGGAAGATTTCACCATTTTGACTGGCCTTGAGATAGGAATACAGCCACATGTTGCTGACAGATGTAACAAAGCCGCTTCTGACAGGCCTTACGATTTCATCATTGGAAGCACTCATGTAGTTGATGGATGGGACCCTTATTTTGAAAGCTTTTGGGAAAGAGGCGATGAAGCTGCCCTTCTTAAAAGATATTATGAATTCATTCTGGAAAATATTACAGCTTTCACTAATTTTGATACCTTGGGACATCTAGATTATGCATTTAGATATGCCCCAACTTTTCAGACTAAACAGGATACTCACAAGCCTTATGCTGAAATAATCGATGCCATTTTGGAAAGAATCATAAAGCTCGATAAGGCTTTAGAAATAAACACAGCTGCTTTCAGAAAAGGAATGAATGCCCCAAATCCCGCTCCATCTATCATTAAAAGATATCATGAATTAGGCGGAAGGCTTATAACCCTTGGAGCAGATGCACATGTTCCTGAGGATGTGGCAGCAGATTTTGTTAGACTGCCAGATTTACTTGAGGACTGTGGCTTTAAAGAATTTGCCGTTTATAAAAACAGAAAGCCTGAGTGTTATCCATTGAGATAACACCCAGCCACTTTTTATTTTTCAAGCTTTGTAAGTGCTGTAACTATATCCTTGCAAATATCTATTTTGCTTTTTCCATCTGTTTCTATGGTAATATCAGCTGCAGCCAAATATTTATCCATTCTTTTTGCTAACATATCCTGAATAAATTCCACATTCATGTTATTTTCAAGAAGCGGTCTGTCGTGATTATCCTTAACACGCTCATATATTGTTTCAGGCTTTGCTGTAAGAAGCACTACTTTTCCATTTTTCTTCATTTCCTGAACGTTTACTTCTCTAAGTGGAGTGCCACCGCCGCAGGATATAACCACATTTCTTTCAGACTGCATTTCCTTCAAAAGATTTGTTTCTGCATTTCTGAAATATTCTTCCCCACGAACACTAAATATATCTGCTATGGACATCCCCTCTCGGTCCACTATTTCCTGGTCCATTTCTACGGTCTTCATGCCAAAGCATTCACTTAAACAGTTAGCAATTGTTGATTTTCCAGTTCCCATAAACCCAATGAGAACAATGTTGTAATCGAAGGATTTCCCATTTCTTAACGCTTTTAAGCTTTCCATAGCATTCTCCTTTTGATCTTTTGATGATTATGATACACTATTTGATAATAAATGACACTTACAAATTGAAGGGAATTATGTTATGAACACTGTTAAAGTCAAAAACGTAGTTATAGGCCAGGGTATACCAAAGATTTGTGTTTCTATTATTGGAACCACTAAGGAGGACATTTTAGCATCAGCTAATAAGCTTAAAGACGTTCCTCATGATTTAGTTGAATGGCGTGCTGATTGGTTTGATGATGTTTTTGATTTTGATTGCGTAAAAAATACTTTGGAAGAATTGCGTAAGATTTTAGGCGATACTCCTATTTTATTTACCTTCCGTACAGCAAATGAAGGTGGCGAAAAAGCAATTGATAAAGATATATATAAAACCCTTAATAGTAACGTTATAGCTACAGGGCTTGCAGATATTGTTGATGTGGAGCTTTTCACTGGGGATGAATATGTAAAAGACATTATTTCCTTAGCTCATTCAAATGATGTAAAGGTTGTTGTGTCTAATCACGATTTTGATAAAACTCCAAATAAGGATGAAATTATAAAGCGTCTTTGCACTATGCAAGATTTGGGTGCAGATATTCCAAAGATTGCTGTTATGCCAAACAGCAAAAAGGATGTTATCACTCTTCTTGCTGCAACAGAAGAAATGGTAAGTAATTATGCCCATCAGCCAATAGTTACCATGTCAATGGATTCGGCTGGGCTTGTAAGCAGATTAAGTGGTGAAGCCTTCGGCTCTGCTATTACTTTTGGGGCTTTAGAAAAGGCCTCCGCCCCAGGACAGATAAATGCAAGGGACCTTAGCAAGGTGCTTAGCATCATCCATAGTGCAATGGAGTAATAGCTTATAGATTTTTAGCTTTAGCTTTTATGCGGGTTAAGGTATTGTCAATGGATTTTTCTGTTTTGCCAAGCCTTCCCGCTATTTCTTTGTAATCTAAATCCTGCATATACAGGTCAAATACCTGATTTTCCATTTTAGAAAGGGCCTGCTTTAATCTATCGATTAAATCCATGTTTTCTTCAGCCTCAATAACAATTTTGGCAGGGTCTTCAGCCATATACGCTGGCTCTTCTAATTCTTCCCCACCCTCGTTATACAAGGATACATAGGCATTCAGTGGTGAATGCTTTTTTCTGTTGCTAGCCTCTATTGCCTTAATCATCTGCCTGTCAATGCACATCTGAGCAAAATGGAAAAAGGTTACCTCAGAGGAGGTATCATAATCACCGATAGCACTGAAAAGTCCAATCATCCCCTCTTGGATTAAATCTTCGTTTTCTCCACCAACAAGGAAGTATTTTTTAGAGTTTTTCAACACTAAAGGCTTGTATTTTTCGCATATAAAGTTAAGGATGGCTTGATCGCCATCCTGATACTTTTTTACTAATTCTTCATCTGAATAATCCAAATACTGTAAATTTGAATCCATAGAATCCTCTACTTAGCACTATTTATTCTTTGTCTAACAACCTCGTATGCTAAAACACCGCATGCAACAGATGCGTTAAGTGAATCGATATCACCATACATAGGGATAGATGCTACCATATCACAGTTCTTCTTTACTAAATCAGAAACACCATGGCCTTCGTTACCAATTACAAGACCAATAGAGCCTGTAAGATTAAGGTCGTACATTGTAGTGCCACCCATATCAGCACATACAAACCACATGCCCTGCTCTTTAAGCTCTTCCATAGTTTTAGAAATGTTTGTAACCTTTGCAACTGGAGTATAGTTGATAGCTCCTGCAGATGCCTTTGCTACTGTAGCTGTAAGGCCAACTGCTCTGTGCTTTGGAATAACAACACCATGAGCGCCAGCCTGATTTGCAGTACGAATGATTGCACCAAGGTTATGTGGGTCCTCGATATTATCTAAGATAATAAGGAATGGTGCTTCACCCTTTTCCTTGGCACGAGCCATGATTTCATCAAGCTCTACGTAATCGTAGCTTGCAGCATAAGCTAGAACGCCCTGATGCTTTCCTGTTTCTGAAAGCTGGTCTAAGCGTTCCTTCTTAACAAAGCTTATAACTGTATCCTTGCTCTTTTTAGCCTCTCTAAGAATTGTCTGAACTGGGCCATCTTTACAGCCTTCAAGAACAAACAGCTTGTCAATTGTCTTTCCTGAGCGAAATGCCTCCAAAACAGCATTTCTACCCTCAACTATTCTACTTTCTTCCAATATTACACCTCATCCGCCCTTCGGGCACCTTCTCCTCAAGGAGAAGGCTTCTATTCTAAAATATCTAAGCCTAAAATATTTATACCACGGTTTACCAATTCGCATATACGGTCCATGTCGCCGGTTAGGTAGAGATAGCCCATTACGGCTTCGAAGCCTGTAGCCTCTAGATAGTCCATGGTGCTAGCGTTTTTGGCTTTGGTATGAGGCTTGGAATTACGGCCTCTTCGATACCAATCCTTTTCCTCGTCGGTAAGCTCATCCATAAGTGCCAGAATCATGGCAGCCTGTGTCTGAGCCTTAACTACCTGGCTAGCTCTTTGGTGGAGCTTGTTAACAGGGGTGTTGCCCTTGTTTACAAGTATTGAGCGAATAACCAAATCGTAGATAGAATCGCCAATGTACGCTAAGGTAAGTGGCGAATATGTACGAATATCCTTTGCCTCAATATTAAATTTGTCATTCAAATATTCATTTAAACCAAATGCCATACTACTCCCTCACGAGTATCTTTGATTTCAACACCTTTTGCTAAAAGCTCATCACGGATTGCATCAGCTGTAGCAAAATCCTTTGCCTTCTTAGCTTCTGCACGGCGAGCGATAGCATCGTTAATATATGCTTCAAGCTCAGCATCTACTGATGAACCTGCATCAGCAAGTGCCTTTGCATGACCAACTAAATCAAGTGAAAGTACCTTATCAAAGCTTTCTACTAAAGCAAGCTTTGTAGCGTCATTTGTGTCTGCCTTTAATGCATCATAAAGGATAGTTACAGCCATAGATGTGTTAAGGTCGTTAGAAATCGCCTCTAAGAACTTTGCTTCGTAATCAGCCTTAACTGTCTCATCAACTGCACCTTCAGCCTTAAGCTCTGCTACACGCTTAATAAGCTTGTTGTATGCCTGTGCTGCATTGTCCAAATTGTCGTAAGAAAATACAAGTGGCTTACGATAATGTGACTGTAAGCAGAAGAATCTGTATACAAGTGGGTCATATCCCTTCTCCTGAAGAAGTGATACTGTAAGGATTGCGCCCTTAGACTTAGACATCTTTCCTGACTGGTCATTAAGGTGATTGCTGTGGAACCAGTAATTACACCACTTGTGTCCAAGGTATGCCTCTGACTGAGCGATTTCGTTTGTGTGATGTGGGAAGATATTATCTACACCACCACAGTGAATATCGATGTATTCTCCTAAGTGCTTCATAGAAATACATGAGCACTCAATATGCCATCCTGGGTAACCAACGCCCCATGGGCTATCCCACTTAAGAGCCTGGTCTTCGAACTTAGACTTTGTAAACCAAAGAACGAAATCAGTCTTGTTCTTTTTGTTAACGTCCTCTTCTACATCATCACGAACACCTACTTCAAGTGCTTCCTTTTCGACTGATGATGAAAATACATAATAATCATCAAGCTTGCTAGTATCAAAATATACATTACCTCCAGCAACGTATGCGTAGCCCTTCTCAAGAAGGACCTCTACCATGTGAATAAACTCTGGGATACAGTTTGTTGCAGGCTCGATAACATCTGGGCGCTTGTTTCCAACTGCATCAAAATCCTTGAAGAATGCGTCTGTATAGAACTTTGCAATCTCCATAACTGTCTTGTGCTCACGCTTTGCGCCAGCAACCATCTTATCCTCACCTGTATCTGCATCTGAAGAAAGATGTCCTACATCAGTGATGTTCATAACACGCTTTACATTGTAGCCTGCGTATTCCAAAGACTTAAGTAAAACGTCCTGCATGATGTATGTACGGATGTTTCCGATGTGTGCGAAATGATATACTGTAGGGCCGCATGTGTACATGCTAACCTTGCCCTCTTCTCTAGAGTGGAACTCCTCAACCTGTCTGTCTAAAGTATTGTAAAAAGTAAACTTATTTGCCATTATTATTCTCCAATCTATAGTCCGCAGATTACAGAGTTTTAAATATATTATTCAACGACACGCTTGCGCTCTGCGAAAAACGTAGCAGTACTAAGCTCACATTACATGTTCGCTAAGTGCTGACGTTTTTCAAAGGTCTTTTGAATAACATATTTAAAACCCTGCAATCTACTCACCTAATAATATACTGTATTTATTTACGGGCGCAGCCAGGACAGCCTTCGCAGCTGCGGGCGCTATCAAATACTACGTTGCTACCATCATAAAATTCATAAAGCAAACAGACTGCCTGGGAGCTAATGCCCTCCTCGCGGCCTGTAAAGCCTAGGTGTTCCTCGGTAGTAGCCTTAATGTTAACCTGACTTACATCAATTCCAAGACACTTTGCAACGTTTTCCTCCATCTGTTCAATGTAAGGACGAAGCTTCGGTGCCTGGGCGATAACTGTAGCATCTACATTACCTACCACATAACCTTCATCCAGAACAAGCTCTCTAACCTGTTCCAAAAGCTTCATTGAATCTGCCCCCTTATACTTAGGGTCAGTATCAGGGAAATGAGCCCCTATATCCTTTAATCCTGCTGCACCAAGCACAGCATCTGCTATTGCATGTAAAAGTACATCCGCATCAGAATGACCAAGTAACCCAAGTGTATGCTCAATCTTCACACCACCTATAATCAAATCTCGGCCTTCCACAAGCTTATGTACATCATAACCTGTACCTATTCTCATGCTGCCTCCTAATCTATATAAAACAAATATATTGCCTATAAAACTACTGTAT
>CACYLQ010000112.1 GCA_902775195.1 uncultured Pseudobutyrivibrio sp. | reverse complement strand
TTTTTAACTAATTCCTCAACTAAGTGAGAACCAATAAATCCATCTGAACCTGTAACTAAAACTTTACTCATGTTTCATCTCCTTAAAATACGAATACATCGACTCGGCTACGAGCTGAAGGTTGTCGTCAGAAAGACGAGCCTCACTCATTACATATGTGTTACCGGGTCTTGCATGACTCATGTAAACGGCCATGTACTGAACGATTTCTTCTCGTGTTGGGCGCTTGTATTCAGCCATCATCTTCTCATAGTTTCCGAAGACTTCTTCCAAATACATAACACCTGGAGCGCCTTTATAAATTATGTCTCCACTCATGAATACTGGGTGACGAAGCATCATGGCTTCCTGTCCTGCAGTACCAGTAAGTGTTGCTACACACTCACTCTTTTCAATGAGCTTGATTGAATCCTCCCATGGGTCGATAAGAACCACGTTTGGATAAACCTGAAGCTGCTCATAAAAGCTATTATCTCTAATGCCAAGGAATGAATAATGCTCCTTAACGTAAAGCATTGTATCCGCTGGCAATGATTTAACCAAGTTATCGATAAAATATAGCTGCTTCTCATACTTCTGGGCACAAACGATTGTTGTTGCCTCTGGTTGCATGTGAAGTGGGAAGTACACAAACTTCTTGCTATAATCAGCCTTCTTGAAATACTTCTTTCCTTTAGAATATCTAAGGTAGAACACCAGCTGATCCATAGTGTGCTCGTAGCACTTGTAATATATGTATGAACCCTTATCTCTTGTGAGTGGGTTGAAAAATCTCTGTCTTAAATAGAAGAATGGTAGCACGAAAAAGATTGGCTTCCACTTTGGCTTCTTTCCTGAGAACTGCATGAATGCTGGCTTAGAATGCTGTTCCTCAAATTTAGTAAGGTAGGCATCTGCCGCTGCACGCTGCTCCTCAGTAACAGGAATGTTAGCGTAATCCTCTGGCATATCGTACATCTTCTCAAATGGGTCATTTAAGATGTAGTGATGTGTTAAATCCATACCGCAGGCTCTCATAAACATAAGTGAATAATAGCCTGTGCCTGTCTTCTTTCCTACTAAATATCCTGCGTATGTAAGAAGTGTTGCGATAACCTCATCATAATAAAAATCTACATGATAGGTGTTGAACACATACTCCCAAAACGCAAAAAGACCTGCCGCTGTATGCACGCAATAATCATAATCTCTATAGATTAAATATCTATCTGTATAGATGTATTTCCAGATTGGTTTGGCATCATATTTTGCTTCCATTTCAGCAAGCTTTTCTACTGTGAATTCATCCCAGTGCTTGTTCATGAATTCGGAGATTTCGCAAACTACGATATCCTTCTTTTCTTCTTCGTTAAATTTAGCAAGTACATATGCAGATTCCTGCTTATCGCAGGTGATGAATACACCCTTAACATCTGGATGTGCTGCTTTTAATTTCTTGTATACGGCTGGCGAGAAATCCTCAAAAGGACGGCGCGCCATAAAACATATAGTGTACAATTCTATTCTCCTAAAAATTATCCACGCGACTTCTTACAAGATAAAAAGCCTCGCTATATTTATAATGAGCTGTTGCTCCGCGATATGATGCTAAACCTCTAATTGCATCCTCGTTGCGAGGAAATGGGCTGGCGTCTATTTCGCTTTTATATGTCTTCATTATTTCTATCTTTTTATCAAGATAATCTGTCACATCAACAAACACGTTTGGAATGAATCCATGTGAACGTTCTGCCTGATCTGTTTCTGATAAAATTTCCATACAAAGCACTGTGTTTAAGTATGGTGCTCTAAATGATTTAGTACATGAATATACTGCTTCAAATATTACTCTGTGATCTGAATGAACATCATACTGATATGGCATGAATAATACATCTGGCTTAACCTCTTCAAAAACAGCTTTGAACCTTGGAACAAGCTCTCCTAAATCGTAGCCATCCACACCTGCTGGCTGAAGCTCTAAGTTATAGAAGCCATCTACCTGGTAAGCGTCTGCAACAGATTTAATTTCGGCATTACGTTCTGCAACGCGCTCTGCAGTGTATCCATATTCCGTCTTCATATTGGTCACGTTTAACCAATAGATTTCGTGACCTTCGTTTTTAAGCTTAAGTAATGTTCCGCCTGCTCCAAGAGTCTCATCATCAGGATGTGGCGAAATAACAAGTACTTTCATTAAAGATATTCTCCTTCAATTAAATCCACTGGGTCTGAATCCATAATATGAACAAGACCGTCGTAGGCTTTTATTACATAATCAGTTTGTGACTTAACCTGTATAATCTTGCCAGGTTCGATGTTTAAATAATCATCTGTAGCAACAGCCTGGCACTTCCATACCTTTACCTCAGTATCGCCCTTCATGAAATGAGCGCCTACATAAGGATGTGTAAGAGCTCTGACCAGATTATAGATAGCTGTAGCTGACATGCGCCAGTCTATCTGACCATCCATTCTTCCGCGCTTTCTCCATGCATTTCCAGCATTCTTATCCTGTGGCACAGGCTTAACACTATCTTCAGCAAAGGCTTTAGTGAATTCCAAAACCTGTTCCTTTGCCACGTCTAAAACGTGAGCATATAAATCTGCTGCATCATCACTATCTGATATTGCAACAGGCTTCTGGCTGATTATGTCACCAGTGTCGGCTCCCTCATCCATGATAAAGAATGTAGAAGCTGTTTCCTTAAGGCCAAGGACAAGTGCCCAAATAAGTGGATGACGGCCCTTGTTACATGGCAAAGCAGCTGGATGAAATCCAACTACTCCAAATTTTGGTATAGACAAGATTTCTTTGCCGATTAATCTTGACCATCCAAAGCAATATATAACCTCAGGGGCGATGTTTCTAATAAAGCCCACTGTCTCTTCATCATTAACGTTCTTAGTGCAGATGCATGGCACATCATATTTTTCAGCTAGTGGAACTAAGGATTTGAAATCAGCATTGATAGCTGACTGCTCCATAGTAACTATTCCTGCCACCTTATAGCCTGCCTCAAGCATAGCCTCAAGTAACACATATGAACTTTCCACACATCCTATAAATAAAGTTTTTTTCAAAACAAAACCTCTTATCCCATATTAAAACATTCTATTAATTTTAAATAGAAGTGTCTATATTGTCAAATTTAACCACACCAGGTTTCTTTAAAAAATCAATCTGTAAATAAGTAAGCCAGGAACGATTATTCCAACTGCTGGTCCCCAGCTATTCACAAGCAGCTTCCAGAATGAGAACTTGAATCTCTTAGAAAGCTTAACCACCAACAGCAATGAATACAGGGCGTAAGATAATCCTGTTCCGATTGCTACCATGTTGATGCTGCGCTCCACAAATAGTACCAGCGCGCTTGAAAAGATTGCATTGAAAATGCATAGCGCAACTGAATTTGCTATAAGTGATTTGTTAAGCTTTAGTACGGAGAATATGTTTCCGTAAAGCATGGTTGTTGAATATATGGCAACGCCGATTACAAGTATCTGGGTTGCGTCAGTTCCTTCTGTATACATAGGCATAAAGAAGTGAACGAATATTGGCATAACGAAATATACGAACAGGCAGGCTGCACCAGATATGAATGATGTTATTCTGCTGAAATATGCTGCCTTACTAAGCAGCTCCTGCTCGTCATGGTTAGCGCCGTACAGATGGCTAACCTTTATGTAGAACACCTGAGATATTGTTTGTGGTACCAGCACCATTGTGGTGAATCCCATAAGTGGCACTGAATACACGCCCAATGCTTCAGTTGATAAAAATCCTAGTATTACAAATTTGTCCACGGACTGGACAACTGTCCAAATCAAGCTGTTGATAAGAAGAGGCAGACCTCCGATTATCATTAGCTTCATGTATGAAAAATCAAATGAAAGCTTAGCTCCCTTAAAAGCTTCGCTTCTGAACATGATGATTCCAAGTACTGCTGATGAAATAGCCATAGCATATAAGCCGTAGTATCCTGCAACGTTTATTGCAATGACACCGATTACAAGTGCCAGGACGGTGCGGATGAAGCCAATAGCTGCCGACTTGTTGTAATGTCCATTCATTCTAACTGTTGAATTGGACATATCGTCAAAGCTCTTTAATAGAATCATGATAGGGCACAGCATATATCCAAATGCGTAGTAGGTTCCATAAGTATCATTTCCTACAACGCCTCTGTAATGGATAGCCACCCATATTTCAAACACAACAAAAATCAGTGCATAAATCATTAGCATAAAAGTCATTGCTGTGTTCTTAAGACGATTTGCTTCATCATAATCCTTGCGGCCTAAGGCCTGTGGGTAATCCCTGTTATATGCATTAAGTACGCCAAACTGTGCGTAGTTCATATATGTCTGTGCTAACAGGCATGTGCTGTAGATTCCCAAAGGATATGTTGCTACTATTCTTTTGTTGTAAACGCTGAACACGAATGACATTGCAGAGCATGCCACTGTGGACAGTGTCACCAATATAAAATCTGCACTTTTAAGCTTTTCCAGCAGTTTTGTAAGCATCTTCATAAATCTTTAAAACTTCTTCCATGTATGTGTCAAAGTTATTTAAATCCTTTGCACGCTTTCTGGCTCCTTCGGATTTCATGCGATAGATTTCGCTGTTATCCAGAAGCTCGTTAATGTTGCTGACGAATGCTTCTCTATCCACAGGCTTCTTGTCTGTGCCGCATATTTTTCCACAATCGTCATCAACTGTAATGACAAATCCTCCTACCTTGCTGGCAAGAACAGGTTTGCCAAAGGCCATTGCCTCTGCTGCCGCCATGCCAAAGCCTTCAAACTTGGATGGGGCTACTAATATTTTGGTCTGGTTCATGTACACATATGGATTGTGCTGCAGACCAACCATTCTGATATTATCTGTAAGACCCATCCTGCCGATTAATTCTAAGCATTCGCTGCCCAAATCGCCACCGCCAACTATGACGGCCTTTATATCAGGATGAGTTTTTTTAACCTCATTTACTATCCTTACGAATTCATAAGGATTCTTGTTATCTGTGAGATATCCAACGAAAAGCAAGTCGGACTTGAAGCCCTCTAGCTTTTCCTTAGACATTTCGGTGCCTGCCACATAGCCCTTTTCAAAGGTGGCAACTGCGTTAAATGGAGTACCAAGAACTACTGTCTTACCTTCCATTTTGTCCTTGAACCAGGCCTTATCCTCCACCCTTTGGTTTGGGATGATTATCTTGGTAAAGTTCTTGCAGGCACTGCCGTATATTACGGACTTTGGACCAATCTTCTGAACCCACTTAGGAACAGAATACAGATGGCTGATGATTGGGATGGTGTCTGTTACCTTTGTGCACATTAGGCTGCATTCATATTCGTATGCATGGATGATGTCTGGATGAACCTCATCTATAGCTTCCTTAATGGCATCCTCATCAACCTTTTCCACGCCGATGTAGGAGATGTTTGCCTCCAACAATTTAGTCTCTACAGAACCTGTTGCTGTAAGATAAACAGACTCCACACTATCTGGCATGGAATTAATGATGTTTATAGCGACATTTTCCATACCGCTATAAGTGTTTGACTTCGAAATATGCAATACCTTCATAATAAACTCCCTGGTCCGTTGACTGTTACGCTATCTATAGGTTACTATATAAATCTTTCATAACATTATTTACGCAAGATTTATCGAAGGACTTCATTGTTTCTACGTTGATTTGTCCCATTTCGGATCGTCTTGTTTCGTTATCAACCAAGGCTTTGTTTAAGGCGGCTACTAAGGATTTGGCATCCTTTGAATCGAAAAGATATCCGCCTTCGCCCTCCTGAATAAGGTCTGTGTTGCCTCGGATTTTGCTACATACTACAGGCATTCCCACGCTCATGGCCTCCATCAAAGCAACTGGAAGTCCTTCCTGATGTGATGGGAATACGTAGATATCACTGGCTGCGAAAACATCAGCCACATCTGTTCTGAAGCCAAGCATTTTTACATTGTCTTCAAGACCCAGATTCTTTATCTGCTCTTCTAATTCTGTTTGAATCTTTCCACGGCCAGCGATTAAGTATTTGATGTTGTACTTAGGCTGAACACGCTCGTCGCTGTCCTCATGCATAAGCACCCCTTTATCCTTCATAATTTTGAGGGCTCGCAAAACTTCTGCATGATTCTTTCTAGGAATCAGCTCTCCAACAGATAGAAGAACTATTTCGTCATCCTTTATGCCAAGCTCTGTGCGGATTTTGTTTCTGGCACCTTCGCTGGCTACGAATTTGTGAGTGTCAACGCCAGCTCCTGGTACGTATACAACTTCCTTGGCCTTGAACTTTTTAGCATTTTCGTAATCTTCCTTGTTGATGGTTATCAATAGGTCTGTGTAGCGGGCGCACCACTTTTCCACATTGTAATAGATTAACCAGTTTACAAGTGACGCTCCCTTAAAGAAATGAAAACCGTGGGCGGCATAAATTACCTTTGTTCCATACAGTTTTCTTGCTTTTCTACAAGCTAATCGACAGATGACTCCACCGATTGGGGACTGGGTGTGGACGATTTCGTATTTGTTGGCTTCCACCTCAGCCTTTATCTGCTTGTA
>CACYLQ010000111.1 GCA_902775195.1 uncultured Pseudobutyrivibrio sp. | reverse complement strand
CCATCTGCCTTTTCAGTAAACTCTGTAAGCATTTCGTTCATTACATCTGCTGTGCGGCCATATTTCTCACCTGTATCAACGAACTCATCATAATCACCAATAACAGTGCCGTTGATGAACTCCAATACATCCTTTGCGTTATCTGCAAGTGTATTAACAGCTGATGTTACCTCATTGGCAATATCCTGAATTGTAGCTGCTGTCTGACGTGAGTTTGCTGCAAGTGTACTAATTTCATCTGCAACAACAGCAAAGCCCTTTCCTGCCTCACCAGCTCTGGCTGCTTCAATAGAGGCATTGAGCGCAAGAAGATTTGTCTGGCTTGCAATATCCAAAATATCATTTGTCAAATCGCTAATCTGACTAACCTTTTCAGAGTCCTTAACTGACTTTTCAAGAGTATCTGAAAGAGCTGCCATTTTTTCGCCAACATCAGATTTTTTCGTGTTAACCTTAACCTGAAGGTCATCGGCCTCCTGCTTAATTTCGTTAGCTGTACTAGAACCAGATTCTGCCTGATCTGTAATCTTCTGAGCTGCAACCTTAACATCCTCGACTCTCTCGTTAATAGAATCAAGAATTCCAACAACCGATTCCATATTAGCTGAAAGCTGCTCTAATGCTGCTGATGAACTGGTCACATTATCATCCGCAATTTTCAGTTGTGAACTAACTTCTTCTGAACTAGCTGTAAGTACAACTGTACCATCCTTTACATCCTTCATAATTCCCTGTAAAGTCTCGATGAAATGGTTGATACCATTTGTAATATAGCTAAGCTCTGATTTTGTCTTGGTTTCTATTCTAGCTGTAAGGTCACCATGTCCCTTTTCGATGTTATCAATAATTTCGTTAACTTCCTTACTAATGTCTTTAACTTTGGCAACGATACTAAAGTAGCTAACTAGGAAATTCAAAATGATAAGAACGATGATAATTACTGCACCAATAGCAGCTATTATTTTTCCCTGATTCATCAGCTCATTCATCAATTTACTGGTATCCTCTGCTGAATCAGAAATGGCTTCATCTAAAACCTCTGTGGAGTGGATTATTGCAACCTTTTGAATCTCTGCTTTATCAAAAAGAATTCTGTATGCGTTAGCCTGATCTCCAGAGTCACATTTAGCTATAGCAGCATCTATTAGTTCTATCATTCTTTCATATTGACCAGATATTTCCTGAAGCTGATTTGTGGCTCTTTCATTATCGTACTGAGCAAAGTCTTCATTTAGCTGGCTAATATCATCTTCAATTTTCTGCTCTGCAATTTCGATTTGTGGTAACAGAGCTTCTTTTGTTTCTGCAGCATCAGATGCAATATATCCTGTAACCTGATCGTACAATGACATTACATCAGTTTTAAGAGCCGCTTCATGAGATGTAAGGGACATCATTGAACCAAACATATCAATACTGCTGGTGGTAGATGTAGTCATTGCTCGCATGATAAAAATCATAACCACCAAAAAGGCTACTAACATGCCTATATTTAGGGCTGATATTCTAACTACAATTGAATTGATTGGTGAAACACTATTGTCTGCTTTGTTCTTCATTATGCACCCTCCCCGCTACAATTTTGCATACCATTCTTCAATGGTTCTATTTATTTCACTCTTAAAGCCCGCGGCGTCAAGTTCACCATTAGCATATCTATAGAAGCAGTAGCAAAGACCGCCTTCACTACTTCCTAATCCTTCTGCCATATTCATCCAGTGCCAGTTAGAAGTCTTTCCCTGTGAAATATAATCAGATACTGTTTTTGCAAATGGGTCAGATGCAACGTAACTACAATCGGTAAATGGGCTGACACAGCCGGCATCTTCTACCAGTATTTTCTGTCCTTTATCCTCTGAACACCACTGTAGGAACGCCTCTGCAGCTTCCACGTTGCCTTCCTTTGAAACAGCCCACCATGATGGCGCAGATGTCAAAATGGTGCTCATGCCATCTTCAAATGCATATGGAACCATTCCAACCTCGAAGCTTCCTGCAGCCTCATAATCTGATAAATTGCTTCCTGTTAAAGCTGCTCCTATCCATGAACCCTGAGTAATAAAAGCATATTTACCAGATGCAAAGCCTAATAACTGTTCATCATAGGTTCCTGATGTAGCCATGGCAGGGTCTGAATACTGATTAAACAGACCTATCATTCTTGCGTAATTATCAAATCTTGCATCATCAACCTTCTTTTCATTATTCAATAAATCTATATAAGTAGTGTCATCTCTTGCCAAGCCTGAATCCAAATAAACGCCAAAAATATGGTTACCACTGGACCATCCTACATTGACAGGTTCAGCGCAATAATCAACTACTGCGGTAAGCCCTAAGGCCTCCTTATTAGCATTGATGGTTTCAAAGGCTTCCTGCATTGCTTCAAGACTAGTTATTGATGCAGGGTCTACTCCAGCCCTGTTAAGAATGTCTGCATTATAAGCAAGACCTATAGCTTCCGTAGTAAAAGGGAAGCCGATTGTTCCATATGTAGGATCCACATAGGATGCATCTGTTCTGCCTGCCCATTCCTGGTCGCTCATATCCACAAGCAGCCCTTCCCAATTAGCAAAGCTGGCTACTTCACATGCAATAATATCTGGCATCTGGTCTGATAAATAATATCCCTTCAATGTGGCCTGAGCATCAACACCTGCACTCACGCCAAGAACGTTAACCTTCACCCCAGTTTCTGCTTCATAAGCCGAAGCTAATGACTCAACCTGAGACTGAATTTCGCCCTTAATATTAAGAAGAGTTATAGACTGATTTTCCCCCTGAGCGGAAGCATCTTTTTGTGCATTATCCCCGCTGGTCTTGCCACAACCACTAATGCAGATACTTAATCCTAGCAATAAACTTAATAACCCCGCATTTAATTTTTTCATAAAAACACCTCGTCTAATGTATGTCCTACATGTAACAATAAAAGTATAAACCTCTATTTTTAAATTTCTGTGAAAAAAACGCCCTATCATATAGATAGGGCGCTCTATTAGCAATAGTATTAAATTAGACGTTAATCTCAGCCTTTATACCAAGAATATCTTTGTTTGCCTCAAGGATTGGGTTAATAACATCACGTAAGTATACCTCAACCTGACGTGGGCTACGTCCAACATAACGGCTAGGCTCCATTGTAGCTTCAAGCTCTTCAAGTCCCATTGGGAACTCATCATCTGCAGCTATAAGCTCAAGAAGGTTATTCTCCTTACCTTCTACCTTAACGTTCTTGCCTGCCTCCATAGAAAGTGTACGAATCTTCTCGTGAAGCTCCTGTCTGTTTCCACCGAGCTTTACAGCATCCATCATGATGTTTTCTGTAGCCATGAATGGAAGCTCAGACATAAGACGCTTTGTAATAACCTTATCGTAAACAACAAGACCATCAACAACATTTAAGCAAAGGTCAAGTATACCATCAGTTGCAAGGAAGCCTTCTGCGATAGAAAGACGTTTGTTAGCTGAATCGTCAAGAGTACGCTCGAACCACTGAGTAGCTGATGTAATAGCTGGGTTAAGTGCATCAATCATAACGTAACGAGAAAGTGATGCAATACGCTCTGATCTCATAGGGTTACGCTTGTAAGCCATAGCTGATGAACCAATCTGGCTCTTCTCAAATGGCTCCTCTACTTCCTTAAGGTGCTGAAGTAATCTGATATCGTTTGACATCTTGTGAGCAGATGCTGCAATACCTGCTAAGATGTTGCAAACTCTAGTATCAACCTTTCTAGAATATGTCTGACCAGAAACTGGGTAGCAGGCCTTAAATCCCATCTTTTCTGCAATCATTGGGTCAATCTTGTCGATTGTGTCATTGTCACCGTTGAAAAGCTCAAGGAAGCTTGCCTGTGTACCTGTAGTACCCTTAGAACCTAAAAGCTTAAGAGTTGAAAGAACATAGTCAAGGTCCTCAAGGTCCATAACGAATTCGTTAAGCCAAAGTGTTGCACGCTTACCTACTGTAGTAGGCTGTGCTGGCTGGAAATGTGTAAATGCAAGTGTTGGCTGATTCTTGTATTTGTCAGCAAAGCTTGCAAGCTCTGCAATAACATTTACAAGCTTCTTTCTGATAAGAAGAAGTGCATCACGCATGATAATAATATCTGTATTATCACCAACATAGCAGCTGGTTGCACCAAGATGAATAATACCAGCAGCCTTTGGACACTGTTTGCCATAAGCATAAACATGACTCATTACATCATGTCTTACTTCCTTCTCACGGGCTACAGCAACATCATAATTAATGTCCTCAATATGCTCCTTCATCTCATCAATCATATCCTGAGTGATAACTGGCTTTCCATCCTGCGAAAGGCCAAGCTCCATCTCTGTTTCTGCAAGGGCAATCCAAAGTCGTCTCCATGTAGAAAACTTCTTATCCTGACTGAAGATGTACTGCATCTCCTTGCTTGCATATCTCTCTGAAAGTGGGCTTGTGTATCTATCTGTACTCATATTCTCTCCTTTATTTCTCCTACTTTTCGTATTCGCCTCGGATGTCACCTTCTGGTGGGTCCATAGGGTAAGTGCCATCGAAGCAGCCATGGCAAATTTCAAGGCCATCTACCATCTGAGGTAAACGCTTGAAATCAAGGTATGCTAACGAATCAGCTCCGATAATATCTTTAATTTCCTCAACGGAGTGATTGTATGCGATTAGTTGCTCACGACAAGGTACATCTGTACCAAAATAGCATGGCCATAAGAATGGTGGTGACGAAATACGAACGTGTACCTCTGTTGCGCCAGCATCCCTTAGCATCTTAACAATTCGATCAGATGTGGTGCCTCGTACAATGGAATCATCAATCATAATAATTCGCTTGCCCTTTACCACCTCACGCAATGCATTTAGTTTTACCTGAACAGATGACTGTCTGCTAGCCTGCTTAGGCTTAATAAAAGTTCTTCCTACATAACTGTTCTTTACGAAGGCTGTGCCGTATGGAATACCAGACTCCAATGAATACCCCTGGGCTGCAGCGTTACCAGATTCTGGTACGCCAACAACTAAATCAGCATCTACAGGTGAATCCTGTGCTAAGAAACGGCCTGCTCTGATACGTGACTCGTAAACAGATTGTCCATCAATGATACTGTCTGGTCTGGCAAAATAAATATATTCGAAGATACAACGACCATGCTTGCTCTTATCAACGCATCTGCTCTTATCAGATTTTATGCCAAACTCTGGTGAGATTGTTATCATCTCTCCTGGCTCTACATCTCTGATGTATGTTGCACCAATAGTGTCTAATGCGCAGGTTTCAGAGGCAACCACATAGGCATTGTCTCTTTTTCCAATGCAAAGAGGTCTAAATCCCTGAGGGTCACGAACAGCAATAAGCTTTCTTGGGCTCATAACAACAAGTGAATATGCTCCCTTTATCTTATCGCATGCTCTAACAACAGCTTCCTCAACTGTGGCGCTGTTTAGTCTCTCTCTTGCAATCAGATATGCTATAGTTTCTGAATCGATGGTAGTTTGGAAAATAGCTCCAGTTCTTGAAAGCTCATCACGAAGCTCTTCAGCATTGATAAGATTTCCGTTGTGAGCCATTCCAAGGATTCCCTTAAGGTAGGAAATAACAAGTGGCTGAGCATTCTCCCTTGTAGATGAGCCTGCAGTGGAATATCTGGTGTGTCCTACACCAATATCGCCATGCATGCCTTCTAAGATATCCTGGTCAAAGACTTCGTTTACAAGTCCCATTCCTTTGTTCAAAGAGAAATTTCTTTTTGGTCCATTTGTATCTGATACAGCAATACCGCAGCTTTCCTGCCCTCTGTGCTGTAGAGCAAAAAGACCATAATAAATAGAGGAGGCAACGTCCCCACCGTCAAAATCATACATGGCAAAGACGCCGCACTCCTCATGCAAATCGTCCCATGGCATGTCCTTGTGTCTTAAATCTGTCATAAAATCTCCTAATACATACCGCCAAATAAAACAAGAATTTTTCATCGTTTTCACTATACTCTCAAAATTCTTGTTTTATTTAGCTCAATATATTTACCAAAATGCTTTACACTTCAAGTGCTTTGCCAGTAAGTAGTTTGTAAGCTTCCAAGTACTTAGCGATTGTCTTATCGATAACATCCTGTGGAAGAAGATAGTCTGATTCTGGATTAGCCTTAAGCCAATCACGAACAAACTGCTTATCAAATGATGGCTGACCATGTCCTGCTTCGTAACCATCTAGTGGCCAGAAGCGTGAGCTATCTGGAGTAAGCATTTCGTCTGCAAGAACTACATTGCCATCCTCATCAAGACCAAACTCGAACTTTGTATCTGCGATGATGATACCCTTTGTAAGAGCATAGTCAGCACATTTCTTGTAAAGAGCTATTGTGTTATCACGAAGAGCCTTAGCGTACTCTTCACCATGACCTGGAAATTCCTTTTCAAGAACCTCTATGGAACGTTCGAAAGAGATATTTTCATCATGATCACCAATTTCTGCTTTAGTAGAAGGAGTGTAAATAGGCTCAGGTAATTTATCAGATTCCTTTAAACCTGCTGGGAGCTTGATACCACAAACTGTACCGTTCTCCTTGTAGCT
>CACYLQ010000110.1 GCA_902775195.1 uncultured Pseudobutyrivibrio sp. | reverse complement strand
GCTGCTTCGATAGTACCGCCTGTAGCGATAAGGTCATCTACGATAACAACCTTCTGGCCTGGCTTAACTGCATCCTTATGCATTTCGATAGTAGCTGTGCCGTACTCAAGGTCGTAAGTCTTCTCGATAGTTTCGCATGGAAGCTTACCCTTCTTACGGATAAGTACGAATGGTTTGTTAAGTGCATAAGCAAGTGGTGCACCAAATATAAATCCACGGCTCTCAGCGCCTGCGATAACATCGCAATCAACATTTTCAAGTAACTTCTTCATCTCATCAATAGCGAGGTGGAAGCCCTCAGCATCCTGAAGGATACTAGTAACATCACGGAACATGATGCCTGGCTCTGGAAAATCCGGAATAGTTCTGATGTAATCTTCTACTTTTTTCATATGACTCCTTCTATCTGATGTGCCGCATAATTTCCATTGGAACGGCTAACAAAAACATTGGATAAAAAGATATTATCCTTATAAATTATACGGTTTTTGTATATATATTTCAAGTGCACATTACAAACTCAATCTATCTTCTATTTCTGACTTTAAGAATAATTTAGTAGACTCTAAGTTCTTCACAGGATGAAGCTTATTTCGTTTTACTAAGTCATTAACGTTTTGCCTACTACAGTCAAGACTTGCGCATACACCTGTTGTAGATATAGTTCTTTGTTCAATGAATAATTTAAAGTCCTCGTATTTAATATCCTGTAATTTTCCTGCTTCATATAGTTCTTCACAGGATATCTGTCTATCCTCATCCCAAGCAACACCATATCCTGATATGAGTGGCTTCATAGAATAATAGTAGTTCTCATTTATTGGCAAATATTGAATCCAATCATATATATCAGCGAAATCTCTTAAATCGCAAATTTTTGTTTCTCCATTATGAAAGAAAACTAACAATCTCATACCTGATAATAGTACAAAATCTTCAATTCTTTTTTGTAAGCGGTTCATTATATCAATCGGCATGTATTTAGCAGGAATAGGCTTAAGATAAAAATCATCTTGAGCACATCTGCCATCACTTAATACAAGAAGTTGATGTTCATCATAATAATCTAAGCCCGCCTCTTTTAAAATCAGACCGATGTTTTGGCGATCTTCGGGCACCAGTCTTTCTTTCAACCAAAGCTTTGTTATAAAGGGACCTACTGTTCGTTGACCTTTTTTTATGACTGTATCCAATAGCAATGGAGCATCCTTATATTCCAGATCATCCGGTAATTCTGTAATATACTGATTCAATTTTTCATCATAGATAATCACGCCATATAGTCTATCATCACCCTTTAAATCACTTCTTATTTCGAAGTATTTCATAAAAAGTCCACCTTTCAGATATCATTTCAGCAATCTTATCCACAAAGCCTGATATTAGGATTCCATCTAAATCCTCAAATAAAGATTCTACAATATCATTCTTATTTTTCGGTAATGATATCATTTTTTCCTTAGGAATCAGTGCAAGATTTTCCATAGTATAACCACTACCTATATAATCCATAACCTTTTTATCTGCAAGTAATTTATCCTTGGTAAGCTTCGATGGATTGGTTTCATCATACAAAAGTGATAGGCCATGATCAAATAAAGGTGCCAGTCTGATATTTCCTTTTTCATCCTTAAGCACCTCGATATTTGCCCCATGTCTGTCTCTGTTAAGTATCAAATAATCTACAATGAACATCTGATATAAATAATCTTCCCATCCATTTCTGATAACAAAATCCAATGGTGATTCATTAGCTTTTCTATTAACCATATAGAATGAATCGAAGGCCGTTTTCTTTTCACCTTTCTTTTTGTAGTCAACTGATTTGTTTAGATATGTTTCATACTCAATGCCATCAATTACGATTTTTGCATGAATTAAGTCGTAATGTAAGTGGGGAATGTTAATAGCATTAAGTAATCTATCCACTATAAGCTCATTTATAGATTCATGCCCAAATGCATTATTTGTCGCATCAAATCGTGAAAGCTTATAGTATAGCTTACCTTCTTTACTGTTTTCTTCAGCCTTAAGAAGTGTTCCCGCAGTGCCAGAGCTATGTCTTATCTTACTCCAATTTAGATATCTTAAATCCTGTAATTCTTTAACTACTTTCATTTGTTTTACCTCAAAAGGAGTATAACTCTAAAACTTGACTCTCGTCAAGTTTTAGAGTATGAGCATAAAAAAGGGGTCCCGGAGGACCCCAATTTGTGGATAGTACTAAGCCTCATTTCGGGAAGCTTGTGTGTACCGATGCGTTTGGCCACGCTAATTACTGAAGTAATGAAAGAACACCCTGTGTTGCCTGATTTGCCTGAGCGAGCATTGACTGGCCTGCCTGAGCAAGAATATTGTTCTTGCTGTATGTAACCATCTCGTCAGCCATATCTGTATCACGGATGCGTGATTCAGCGGCATCTGTGTTCTCAACTACGTTATCAAGATTTGCTATACTGTGCTCTAATCTGTTCTGTACGGCACCAAGACTTGAACGTTGTGCTGATACCTTTGCAAGTGCATCAGCGATTGAATCGATTGCATATGTTGCTGCTTTACCTGTAGCATCAGAAACATTTAAGCCCTGAATACCAAGTGCTGCAGCGCTCATTGACTCAATAGTAACACCAATCTTATTTGTCATATCAGCATCAGAACCGACATGAAGATTGAATGTAAGTTCATTAGCTATTTCAACATCCTGCTTATTGAAAGTGAATGTAACATTAAAATGTTTACCAGTATCATCTGCTAAATCACTTTTCAATTTGTTATTAACAGCAGTTTCTGAAATAGCTGTGCCTTCCAACTTAATGTTAGATGCTTCAATTGTAACAGGTGAATCAGCACCGATAGAAGAAGCTGCCTTTAGCTCAGTTGCAATCATTTCATAAGCCTTGTTAGCTGTGATAAGTAAACGGTTCTTATCATCAATTCCATCTGCCCCTGGCTCTCCATCACTAAAAATAGTAGCTGAAATGCCATTATAAGTAATTGTTGAACCATTGTTTGCAAATGCGCTTAGCTTAGCATATGAAATCTTTGACTGTGTTACGTCTGTATATGTATCAAACGTATAAGACTTTCCGTCAATTGTTACAACTGCTCCTGGAGCATTAGCTTCGGTTGGTAATTTGATAACCTCCTTAGCGTGCTCTAATGTGTCAGCACCAATCTCATATGTAGTTCCACCAATAGTAACTTTGTCACCCATTGCAAGTGCCTGCATTGTAAATGTAGCCTTTGTTGCATTCTGAGTAAGTGTACCATCAAGTCCTGCATCATGAGCAGCAATCTTTACATTCTTGGTGCCATAGTAGCCCTTGAGAAGATAGGTCTCGTTGAACTTGGTTGTCTCTGCAACACGGTCGATTTCTGTTGTTAACTGCTCGATTTCATCCTGAATAGATGTACGGTCAGACTCAGAGTTTGTACCGTTTGCTGCCTGTACTGCCAACTCATTCATTCTCTGTAACATAGAATGTACCTCTGTAAGGGCACCCTCGGCTGTTTGTACTGCTGAGATACCGTCTGATGCGTTGGTTGAAGCCTGATCCAGACCACGAATCTGCTTTCTCATTTTCTCTGAAATTGAGAGACCAGCTGCATCATCAGCGGCTCTGTTAATTCTAAAACCACTTGAAAGTTTCTCAGTAGACTTAGACTGAGCATTTGTTGTTATTCCTAACATTCTTGAAGCATTAGCTGCCTGCATATTGTGTTGTACTACCATAATTTCTACCTCCTTGTAGATACTCCCACGATTCCATTCATGAGAGATGCGATATTTTTTCGCATAACATTAGTTAATAATCTTAAAAGTTTCATGATTGAAAACGCTACATACTTTAGGCTGCATTTCCGTATCTATATTACAAGGGAGTGACCAACCTCCGCGTGTAATCAAGGAAAGAAATTAAAGTAGTTTAGCTTTATTAAATTGTAAAGCTACGAGTGTAGTTTAGTCACTTTTCCGCGCGATTATGAAAAACGACTAAACTTAGGTGGACAACAAATACATTTTGTATACTGTTTCCATCTACTACAGTTATCGGAAAAGATTTTTGAAACTTTAGAATAGATTTCAAAAAAATAGGACTTCCCGCCTGGAAGTCCTATTTCTATTTAAACAAATATTGGAACTTTCTTATTCGCTGATACATAATTGTTCTGACTCTCTCAACAATATCTTTAGAATAAAATGATTGATTATCCAGAAGTCTATCAACATCTTTCTTATCAAAACTAAACTTTATATTACAACCGTATGCCCCCTCAATAGCATCCAGCTGTTCATCAAAATCCATACATATAGTTTTAGATTTAACTTCATCCATCATTTCCATTACATCACCATCTAATGGATAATCCAGCGTTATGTCAGATAATAATGCTGCTCCATTATCAAAAATGGGACACAGCTTGTAATTCCCAGAACCATCCATAAGAACAGCAATATTATGCATGTGTCTGTCCTCATTCAAGAAAAATGCATCAATAGTAAGCATTTTGCTTAAATAAACACCAAAGTCTTCTATACCAGTAAGTTTAATTACCTCATTAACAAAAAAACTAATTCTTTCCTCTACCGTCTTATGCTTCCAGACTGCCTGAAGAAGACTATTTCCTTTTTTTGATTTATATAATCTTTCAAGAGTTATAATCTGCCACCCATCTGGCAAGAAGTTAATGCTTCTTGCACCATTAAAAACTTTTCGTTTATATCTTATCTGTTCAAGATTATACGAAACAAATTCATCATTTCCTAGGGTTGACTTGAAGAGTAACTCGGAAACAATATATTCTGATAAAGCTTCATAACCAGCATAATCTGCCTTATACCAATAATTTCCATCTTGCCATTTCAATTGATTGCCTTTTGACGACTGTCTATCAAATATTTTTAACTGATTTTCATATAGTTCAATCATTTCTAATCCTCAATATATATCCAAAAATCATCCTCCGCCATACGTCCTTGTGTTTTCTGTACTATCATAAATGGATCATAAAACGGAATATCCAATTCATCTAAAATCAACTTTATCTTATCTCTTGTTCTTGGAAAACAACGACTTTCAAGAAACTCAAGATAATCCAAATAAGTAGGTTCATCATTGATGCCAAAAGCCCTATACATAAGATCATCTACATAGTTTTTTACAAATATCTTTTGTTTAGAATCGTCAACATCTATAAGAGTGCATCGCATATTTTTATACATATACCACATCCTAACCGGCATACTTTTATATGGAACAGTGAGATATCTATCCACAAGTGTAGGCCTGTTCTCCAGTATACGTACAAGAGGTACTATTGGACCTGTTATTTTAGCATTTTTATCACGTTCCCAGCGTTCAATAGTAGACTTTGAAATGTTTACAAGACTGGCAAACTCCACCTGTGTCAGTGATAATTTAGTTCTTAAGCGCTTTAATTCTTCTGATGTAATATAATTGTCCATAATCCAAACCTTCATTTTGAATGTTATTTGTTATTATATTACCATCAAAATGAGTGTTTTGCAACATAATAGGACTTCCCGCCTGGAAGCTCTATTTTACGTCTAACTATTTTCCTTTATCATAATGTCCCTTGCCTCTGTGTCGCGGCCATTCTCTATAAGCCAAGAATACAGGTTTAGTATGTTTTCTTCACCTTGCTCTATTCCTTGTTCTATTCCTTGCTCTCTTCCTTCTTGTTTCAAATCCATGACAGCTTTACACATATTATACTCACCCCATATTTACTCTCTGTAATAGTGCTTCCTGCAACACTTGAGAAAAATTAATTCCCATTTCTATAGCTGTTTCATTTAACCATTCTGGGATAGTAAGTGTTTTCTTAACAGCTCTATTATTATGTAATTTTCTATATTTCAAGGTATCACATGCTATGTAATTTACAAACTCATTTGGCTCATGCTTTACATCTAATAAATCAGAAGATGAAGGTATAGCTAAACCTTCTCGTTCTAAATCAAATAATGCATAGGCTAAAACATCTTGTGCCATATAAATTGCATCTGCAAGATTTTCTCCGCTAGTATAACAACCTTTAATATCCGGAAAATATACTGAATACAATCCGTCATCTTCTGGTGTAAAAATAGCAGGGTATGTATACTTCGCCATAAACAATTCCTCCTTAAATAATCATTTCAAACCTGCGTCTTTCAAAAATCTATTGGCTGTTCCCTTTGCAATTTTTCTTAAGAAATACTCTCCCTTAATAATAACACGTGTTTGCACGTGTGCAAAGCAATAATTGTTTATATATTACGGTATATTCGTATTTTTTTGTCAAGTGAAAAATTTTTGCACAAAGAAAATGGACCTCCAAATGGAGGTCCAAATCAATTACATCCTTGTAAGTTACTCTTTGAAGTCCCTTTCCAAGAGAGTGCTTAAAGCACTGTTTTGAAAATTTAGGGGCCTGCTAGGGGATAGCAAGCCCCCTGATTTCACTAGTATTTAACTAGTCTGCGCGAAACGAATAAATAGTAATTTCAAA
This sequence comes from uncultured Pseudobutyrivibrio sp., assembly GCA_902775195.1. Lineage (GTDB taxonomy): Bacteria > Bacillota > Clostridia > Lachnospirales > Lachnospiraceae > Pseudobutyrivibrio. Next base: position 125 of record CACYLQ010000110.1, on the reverse strand, counting down.
AGATTAGTTATCCCTTGAATGATTAACCTAAGATTGAAAGTACACCCTGTGTAGACTGGTTAGCCTGTGCAAGCATTGCCTGGCCTGCCTGCTGAAGAATATTATTCTTGCTGTAGTTAACCATT
>CACYLQ010000109.1 GCA_902775195.1 uncultured Pseudobutyrivibrio sp. | reverse complement strand
AGACTTAAGGCTGCAATAATGGGAGATTTTGCCATTGCTCTTTACAATCCTTCCAGCAAAAAAAGACATGATTATTTAAAGAAGGCCTGTGATATTATGCTTGAAGCAGGAGCAGATGAAAGAAGAGCCTGCGGTTATGTGGAAAATATTGGAAGAGCAGGTACACATTCTGTGACACTTACACTTGGAGAGCTTAAAGAGACACAGGTAAATATGTTTACCACAGTATTTATTGGAAATTCAAAAAGTGAAATCATAAAGGGAAAGCTTGTTACAAAGCGAGGATATCAGATTTGAAAAAAGCAATTATTTTTGGTGGAACAACAGAGGGACGAAACCTTAGTGACCTTCTTTTAGCTCAGAAGGTTAAGGTAGTCTACTGCGTTGCAACAGAATATGGCAAGGAGCCTATTGGGGATAGAGAGGGTCTGGATGTCAGGATTGGCCGAATGGATTCAGATGAAATGAGAGATTTGTTTGGCATGGAAAATCCTGATGTTGTTATTGATGCCACTCATCCATTTGCTGAAATAGTAAAGAAGGAAATCGACAATGCCTTGTTTAAGGCAGGCGCCGTGCCTTTTGTGAGAGTCATCAGACAATCAGTTGAGGCAGATTTAAGCAACTGCACATTTTTCGATGATGCCAAATCCTGCGCAAAGGCACTTCAGAATACATCTGGAAATATATTCCTTACCACAGGAAGTAAGGAGCTTGCCACATTTTGCGAAAATGAAGAGGTTAGAAAAAGAATTATTGCAAGAGTTATACCAAGTGTGGAAAGTATTAATCTTTGCAATGAAAGTGGACTTAGTGGCAAACAGATTATCGCTATGCAGGGCCCATTTTCTCTTACCATGAATAGAGCACAAATTAGAGAATGTAAAGCTTCTGTCGTTGTTTTGAAAAATAGCGGAAAGGGCAGTGGAGAAGCAGAACGAATTGAAGCTGCCAGATTAGAAGGTATTAAATGCTTTGTTATTAATCGCCCGGCAAGCAACATGGAGGGCTTAACCTTTGATGAGGCCGCCATGGAAATAGATAGAATATTAAATACTAACATTTCGAAAAAAGGATTTAGTGAAATCACTCCAGATGTGAAAATAAATGTTAGTCTTGCCGCTTTTGGAATGGGCTTTGGAACCATTACAGAAGAGGTTAAGGAAAGTATCGCAAATGCGGATATGATTTTTGGAGCTGTTAGAATGCTCACATATGTGGAGACATCTGCAAAAAAATATCCATATTATTTAGCCGATGATATTTTGCCTGTGCTCGATAAAAAAGCAAAGGAAATCACACATGGAACCTGCAATGCGGTTGTATTATTTTCAGGAGATACAGGCTTTTACAGCGGCACCAAAAAGCTATATGAAGCCTTGAAAAACGACGGTAGATTTAAGACTACAATTATGCCTGGTATTTCATCAGTGGCAGCTCTTGCAGCCAAAATTGGTGAAAGCTATGAGGATGCTGTAATAATGAGCACCCACGGCGTGAATGAGGAGGCTTGGAGGCCAAAGCTAATAGAGGCCGCAAAGCATTCAGATAAAATCTTTACCCTTACATCAGGTGGAAAGGATGTAAGAATCATAGGAGAAATCCTAAATGAATTAGAAGATAAATTTGGAACAAAATACGAAATAAGCGCAGGCTACAATCTTTATTCCAACGAAAAGATTGTTAAGTTTGGCGCCATGAAATGTGCCACAGCTCCAGATGATGGGCTTTGCGTGCTTTTCATTAGAAATAAAAGACCTCTTGCAAAAAGGCTTGCACCAGGATTATCAGATGATGATTTCCTGCGTAACAAGACCCCTATGTCAAAGGAAGAAATAAGGGCACTTTCCATTTGCAAGCTGGGACTTACAAAGGATGCCGTTGTTTATGATATCGGCGCAGGCAGTGGCTCCGTTTCTATTGAAATGGGAATGCTTAATCCATCAATTAACGTATATGCCATAGAATTTAAGGAAGAGGCTTGCAAGCTAATTAGAGAAAACATTAATAAATTCTCTCTTTCAAATGTAGCTTTAGTTGAGGGCATAGCACCTGATGCTATGGCTGATTTACCAACACCAACTCACGTTTTTATTGGAGGAAGCGGCGGCAGATTAGAGGAAATTCTTAAGCTATTAAAGAACAAAGGCAACGGTATTCGTGTAGTAGTTAATGCAGTTACCTTAGAAACCATCGCAGAGGTTAATCGCATACTAAAGGATTTTGCAATCAGCGATGCAGATGTGGTGCAGGCATCCATCATCAAAGCTAAAACTATCGGCGACTACAACGTAATGCAAGCACAAAATCCCGTATACATCGTGACATTTACTATATAGGAGATTTAATGAATAAACCAAGGATTATGATTGCGGCTACAAACAGTGGCTGCGGAAAAACTACAATTACATGTGGGCTGCTGTCAGCTCTTAAGCTAAGAGGTATGAAGCCTTGCAGCTTTAAGTGTGGCCCAGATTATATAGATCCTATGTATCACAGAAATGTAATTGGAATAGATGCTGGAAACCTAGACACTTTTTTTACAGAGGATGCTATGACCAAGTGGATTTTTCAGCAGGAATCTAATGGTGACATCGCCCTGATAGAAGGTGTTATGGGCCTATACGATGGTGTGGGTGGAATAGAAGAAACTGGCTCAAGCTACGATTTGGCAAGAGCACTTGATTGCCCTATTGTTCTTGTAGTAAATGCCAAAGGCGCAGGCAAATCCTTAATTGCTACCATAAAAGGATTTCTTGATTATGATAAATATTCTTTGATTAAGGGCGTAATCTTAAATAAGACTTCATCAAGCTTTGGTGCAGTTTTAAAGCCATTAATTGAAGAGGAGCTAGGCATTAAATATCTTGGTACCTTATCAGATATTTCAAATATAGGCTTTGAAAGTAGACATCTAGGACTTTATCTTCCTGATGAGATTAAGGACATTAAAGCTCAGCTTTCTATTTTGGGAGAAAAAGTAGAAGCAGAAATAGATGTAGATGAAATAATAAATTTGGCAGGAAAAGCCCCTGATTTAAAAAGGGAAGAAATGCCAGAAAGTCTGACAAAGCTACTATCAACAAAATCCGAAAATACGATAAAGCTTGGAGTAGCTTATGATGATGCCTTTTGCTTTTACTATCAGGAAAATCTTAAGCTGTTAGAAAGCCTTGGGGTAGAGCTTATGTATTTTTCACCATTAAAGGATAATAGCCTACCCGATGGAATATCAGGCTTATTATTAGGTGGCGGCTATCCAGAAAATCATCTTAGCAAGCTTTCAAGCAACGAAAAAATGAAAGAAGAAATACAAAAAGCCATTAATAAAAAAATGCCTATAATGGCAGAATGCGGTGGCTTTATGTATCTTATTGAGGAGGTAGAGGATACTGATAAAGCATCCTATAAGATGGCGGCGGCTATTCCTGGAAAGGCAAAGTACATGGGCCATCTTGTTCGTTTTGGTTATGCTATAATAGATGATGGAGTTAAGAAGATAAAGGGCCACGAATTTCATTATTACGACACAGATAATAATGGAAATGATGCTAAGGCCTACAAGCCATCTGGCAAAAGAAGCTGGGAATGCATCCATAAAATAAATGGGGGATTGGTTGGATTTCCACATCTTTATTATCTGTCTGCTCCAGATTTTATAAATCAATTTGTGGAGGCTATGAAAAATTATGGGGGAAACTAGAGTTTTATTTGATGACATTTTAGAAAACAAAATCAGTATAGAGCCTGTTGATGTAGATAAAATCAAACAGGTTAAAAAGGAATGGGACAGGGTTTCAAAACCAATTGACAGCTTTGGAAGCTTCGAAACCTATCATTCAAAAATAGCAGCAATACAGGGGTTTGAGGCTCCTGATTTATATCATCCACGTCTTATTGTTTGTTGCGGCGACCACGGAATTGTGGAGGAAGGGGTCAGCCAGACAGACCAGGACGTAACCAGAATCTGCGCTACTAATATCGGAAAAGGACTTACCACAACAGGCGTTATGGCAAGACACTTAGGGATTGATATTATGGCGGTGGATGTTGGAATTAATTATGCAAAAGAGGTTCCATACACACTTAATCGCAGAGTAAAATATGGAACATGCAATTTCTTAAAGCACCCAGCCATGTCTGTGGAGGAATTTTCAAGAGCTGTTCAGGTGGGCATGGACCTTGCACTCGAAAGTAAGGAAGCAGGCTTTAATCTTTTGCTTGTAGGTGAAATGGGAATTGGAAATACCACATCAGCAGCAGTTATGGCAGGGTATTTGTTAGACCTTAACGCAGAGGCTGTAACAGGTAGAGGTGCAGGTCTTAACGATGAAGGACTTAGCCGAAAGAGAGCTGTGGTATCCATGGCACTTTCTATGTACAGCGGATTATCACCAGTTGAAATTTGCAGTAACTTTGGAGGATTAGAGCTGGCAGCCATGACAGGGGTTATCTTAGGTGGAGCGCTTTACAACATCCCTGTAGTTATAGATGGAATGCTCAGCATGGTTTCTGCACTTGTGGCAGACAGGTTGTTAGAAAACACAAAGGATTATCTAATCCCATCACATATCAGCAAGGAGCCAGTGGCTCAAAAGCTTGCAAAGAAGCTATCCATAGAACCACCAATAGCCGCATCAATGGCAGTTGGTGAAGGTGCAGGGGCTGTTATGATGATTTCCGAGCTTCGCATGGCAGACATTGCTTTTCACGATGCATTGAAGTTTGGAGATTCAGGTGTTGAGCAATACGAAAATTTTAATGAGGAAGCATGATTACATTAGTATACGGTGGAAGTGGTAGCGGTAAATCTGCTTTTGCAGAGGATTTAGTTTGTAAGACAAATTATCCTAACAGATATTATCTTGCTACCATGAAATCCTTTGATGAAGAATCAGAAAAAAGAATTAAAAGACATAAGTCACTTAGAGATGGCAAAGGCTTTATAACAATAGAAAGTCCTATTGATATCGAAAATGCGATAATTGATAAGGATTCTATTGTGCTGTTAGAATGCATGTCTAATCTTGTGGCCAATGAAATGTTTAGGGATGAAAACCCTAAGACCTTTACTGAATGTGCTGATAAGATTTTAGATGATGTGAAGGAACTTTCAAAGAAAACAGATGAGCTTGTTATCGTTACTAATAACATTTTCGAGGATGGATTAAGCTATGACGAGGGCACCAAAGAATACATGAGAGCTTTGGGGCTTATCAACAAAACACTAGCTGAGATATCTAATGAAGTATACGAAGTAGTTGTTGGAATAGGAATAAAAATATGAGATTTATAAAAGCGTTTGTTGTGGCATTTTCCATGTATTCAAGAATACCTATGCCAAAATTTACATGGGATAGCGAGGATATGAAATATCATCTGATTTTCTTCCCATGGGTTGGTGCTGTTATAGGAGCATTGGAATATGGTCTTTTGCTTTTAAAGGATTATTATGACCTGCCGATGGTTGCTTTTGTAGCACTTGCCATGGCTATTCCACTAATTGTGACAGGTGGCTTTCACTTAGATGGATTTATGGATGTAGCAGATGCCATCAATTCCTTCAAATCAAAGGAGGAGCGTCTGGAGATTTTAAAGGACCCACATATAGGAGCCTTTTCGATAATTAACGTAATTACGGTAGGACTAATATGTTTTGCAGGATTATTTCTTATGAATAGAAATAGTTTTATTGGCTGGTGCTTTTCATTTTTCATGGCGAGGTCAGTCAGCGGCATAATGGTTATTAAAGGCAAGAAAGCAAAAGAAAATGGAATGCTTTATTCCGAGGCTAAAAATTCGGCAGATAAAGCAGTATTTGTTGGACTAATTATAGAGCTATTAATATGCACATGCACATGTTTATATGTTGCTCCATTACATGCCATAGAGCTTATTATATTTACACTTGCAATAGGTAAGGGCACAGAAATTAGAGCAAACAAAGCATTCGGTGGAATAACAGGGGATGTGGCAGGATATTATGTAGTTATTACAGAGGTATTTATGGCGCTCGTTTTTGGTATTTTTTAGTTTAGTACGAGGTGTAGGATGATTCTTGTTATTGGCGGAAGCTATCAAGGTAAAACTGAATATGCTCTTAGCACATTCGAAGAAGCCAGATTTTTTAATCAGGCACATCTTTTTATAAAAAAGAGATTGTCAGAGGGACATACTCAGGCTGCTATTTATGATGAGATTAAAGCAACTACATCTGAAGGGCAGTGGGTTATCATTGCTGATGAAATTGGAAATGGAGTTGTTCCAATAGATGAAGCAGACAGAGCCTATAGAGAGGTTGCAGGAAGGATTCTTATAGAACTTGCCAAAGATGCAGATGAGGTTTATCGAGTTATCCTTGGCATTGGACAGAGGATTAAATAATGGAAAAGACTATCACTTTAATCCGCCATGGGAAAACTCCTGGAAATAGTGAAAAGAGATACATTGGTGTTACTGATGAACAGCTTTCAAAAGAGGGAGCGGCTGAAATCGCAGCAGGCATTTATCCTGATTGTGACATACTATTTTCAAGTCCTCTTAGTCGCTGTATACAAACATCGCTGTATACAAACAGCTAACATCATTTATCCAGACAAAACTCCCATAATAATTGATGAATTAAGGGAGACTGATTTTGGTAGCTTTGAAGGGAAAAATTATAAGGAGCTATCAGATAATGCAGACTATATAAAATGGATTGCATCTGGTGGGACATTAGCTTTTCCTGGTGGAGAAAGCATGTCTGATGCAACTAATCGCACCATGATTGGCTTTCAAAAGCTTATAGCTGAAAGTAAGGATTATAAAGCTATTGTTGCAGTTGTTCATGGTGGAACAATAATGTCTATTATAAAGCTATTGTTGCAGTTGTTCATGGTGGAACAATAATGTCTATACTTAGCACCCTTTTTGAAGGGGACTATTATTCATATCATATTAAAAACGGCGAGGGATATACATTTGATTTATCATCTGATGGCCTTTATCACGGGCTACGTATTAGATCTTTTATTAGGTGATCCATTTGGAAGCTTCCATCCAGTAGTTTGGATTGGAAAGCTTATTTCATTTTTGACAGATAAGCTTTTGAATGAAAATGATTCACCTGATAAGAAAAGAAAAAACGGAATAAAAATTGTTACTATCGTAATTACCATATCAGTTTTATGCACTGGAATAATTATCGTTATAGCCTATAAAATAAATCCTTATTTTGGAATCTGTATCGAAGCGTTTATTACATATCAGTGCCTGGCTACTAAAAGCCTTTATACTGAAAGCATGAAGGTGTATTATGCACTTAAAGACACATCCCTTGATGCAGGAAGAAAGGCTGTTGCAATGATTGTTGGAAGAGATACGAAAGCTCTTGATGAGGTAGGGATTACAAAGGCAGCAGTTGAAACTGTGGCTGAAAATACTTCCGATGGAATTATTGCTCCTATGATTTATCTTGCTATAGGAGGCCCTATTCTTGGCATCTGCTACAAGGCTATCAACACCATGGATTCCATGATTGGCTATAAGAGTGACAAATATTTGGATTTTGGCAGGGCAGCAGCAAAGCTTGATGATGTGGTTAATTTTATTCCAGCAAGAATCAGCGCATTTCTTATGATTGTTGCAACGCTGTTTTTAGGCAGGGATTATAATACAGTAAATGCTATATATATTTTTAGGCGAGACAGATTTAATCATCCAAGTCCTAATTCGGCCCAAACTGAAAGTGTGTGTGCAGGAGCCTTAGGTGTTCAGTTGGCTGGACCTGCCTCATATTTTGGAAAGCTAAAGGAAAAGCCATTTATTGGAGATACGCTTAGAAAGATTGAAGTTAAGGATATTAAAAGAGCGAATGTGCTTATGATATCTACTTCTATATTGTGCGCATTGATTTGCAGTATCTTGATTTTTGTACTAGAAGGAAGGTTTTAACATGCACGGCGGTGACATTTATAGAAATAGTATTCATTATGATTTTTCAGTAAACACAAACCCTATGGGAGTGCCTTCAGAGGTACAGTGGGTGCTTACCGAAGCAGCTTTACACGCAGGAAGATATCCTGACATTGTTCACGAAAGCTTAGTTACTGAAACAGCTAAGATGTTTAATGTAATAAATGATGTGGTGGTATATGGAAATGGCGCTTCGGAAATAATAATGGCAATATGTCATGCACT
>CACYLQ010000108.1 GCA_902775195.1 uncultured Pseudobutyrivibrio sp. | reverse complement strand
CCAAGAGCCATCGTTAATCATATCCTGCATAAGCTGATATGCATCCTTACCAGCTTCGATATCTGTGTAAGAACCGCCAGCTGTGTATAACCACTGTAGACATTGGAATGTACCTTCATCTGTTCCGATTGCTGCATTACCAAATCCTGTCACGCCATAATCTGTAAGCTTCTTAGCCATCTCATGGAATTCATCCCATGTAGTGTTTTCGTCTGGATAAGGAACTCCTGCATCATCAAGAATATCCTTGTTATAGAAAAGGGCTGTACAGTTTGTTGCAAATGGAAGACCATAGTGTTTGCCGTCCATCATTGTAGAATTCATTGGTCCTTCAAGATATTCTGACCAATCTATGTTGGCATCTGAAATATCTCCGAACAAATCCATTGCTATAAATGATGACATATCGCATCCATCAAGAATAACTACATCTGGAAGCTCCCCTGATGCAATACCAAGTGTTAACTGCTTCTCATAATCAGCAAATGGTACATAAGTATGACTTGCTACGTATTCATCCTGTGATGAGTTAAATCCATTAATCAGGGATTCCATCATTTTCTTCTGAGCATCTGTCTCAAAGTAATCCCAAATAACTACCTCTTGCTTGTCCCCTGTCTGAGCTGTCTGTGTTCCTTCCCCTGAACCAGTTGCTTCTGTTCCACTTCCTGAGCTGCCGCAGCCTACCATAAGTGACGCTGCCATTGCACCTGCTAATGCCATTGATACGGCTTTCTTAAATCTCATAAAAAACCTCCCTTCGAATACTTACCCCCGAGATACTTTGTATCTCCTTTGTTTATATAAGTATTCTAAGAGAGGTTTTGATTTTAAAAAATTCTAATAAATTAAAAAAGGTGGAAAAAATTCATCCAAATTTTTAATTCAAGGTTTTTCTTGCTGCTTCTTCTGCTGTCAAATCTCCTGTTACCACATCCGCAAAGCTTTTTGGCATTTGTTTGGATATCCTGGAATATCCATCTATCCCTGTTCTGGATATTGCATAGGGCATTTGCTGATTGATTATCTCAAGCTTAGGATTATCCGCTATTATTTTGTTTGCAGATTTTATTCTGGATGGAAGTAGATTTGCATCGCTGCAGAATCTTTCCGTTCCGCCCTTTTCCATGCAATATTTTATAAACTCAATGGAGCCTTCTACATTTTTACCTTTGATTATTCCTAAGTTTTCTCCGCCTAGTATCACTGCATTTCTTTTATTCATAGGCATAGGTGAAAGGCCATAGCTAATTCCTGCTTCATCTAGCATAGGAAAAACCCATGGTCCATTTTCCATCATAGCTATATCCCCTTCTATAAATCTTCTTGCAATATCTGTTTGGCTATAATTAAGACAATCCGCTGGCATACAGCCATCTTTTATAAGTCCTGCTAAATAATCATAGGATTCACTGATTGCTTCCCTGGTAAGCTGTGTATCAGAATCAGAGGCAGCCATCACCCATGACAATAACTGAAATGAGCCTTGCTCAGAATCCATGGCACTCATCAAAAATCCATAGGTACCATCTTTTGATAATAGCTTTGCTGTTTCACTAAGCTCTTCCCAGGTTTTAGGTGGTGTAACCCCTGCCGCCTTTAGCAAATCACTTCGATATATCAAACAAACATTGTTGCTGTTAAACGGAACACCGTAGTATTTATCATTGTATTTGATAGTATCTACAGATGCCTCATAATAATCTGTATCTAGATTAAGGGTACTGGCGTACTCAGATATGTCTTCAAACATATCCAGCTGAATGAATTTTTTCATATCAGGATTATCAATAATTACCACATCTGGAAGCTCTTGTTCTGTATATGCCCTGGATATTTTCTTGTCAAATTCTGTCATTGGAACATACTCCCATGACACCTGATATTTATCCTGGCTTTCGTTAAAGCTGGCGGTTAACTTGTCCAATCCATTAGCCTGTGCTTCTGTTTCATAGTAAGACCATATCAACAATTGTTCTTTTTCATCAGGTGTGTTTTCCACATCAGAAGTACTTCTTCCACAGGCTGTATTTGTAATTGCCATGCACATAGCCAGTGTTATTAGTTTCAGACCTTTTTTCATCTTTCTCTAAACTCCTTAGGCGATACTCCCTCTATATCCTTAAATACTCTATTAAAGTATTTGGTATCTGTAAAACCTACCTGTTCTGCAATCTCGTATATCTTCAGATTGCTGCCTGTAAGCAACCGCTTAGCATGGCTGACACGAAATTCATTAACAAATGCAGAAAAATTTTTGTTCATTTCCCTATGAAAAAGCGTACTCAAATATTCTGGGGTTATAGACAAATAATCTGCTACTTCTTCCTGGGAAATCTTATTAGCGTAGTGTTCTCTTATGTAGGCAATGGCTTTTAAAATAGTATAGTTATGAATGTCATCACGAGTAGCTTCACCTGCAAACACTACTGCTGCCGCCTCGTCCAAGCATTCCTTTATTTCAGATAACAGCTTTGCCCTTGATATCTTCTCTACTGTATCTAATTCCCTAAGCTGCCTGCCTTTATCAGGCCATATTTTAATGGCAAGCTGCAATATAAATCCTGCAAGGCTTTGATATGCACTTCTTACAGAATATGGATCGTAGGCTTTTCCTATGAATCCCTTGGCAAAGCCATCACTCCATTTTTGCCAGCCTTCCTTGTCATTATTAACAAGTATTTTTTCTATTTCTTTTTCTGTATCTTTACTATATTTGTAATCCGTATATACGATATCTGTGTTACCCTCTATTATAATTCTGGTATCTATCATTTCCCCATACAAAAATTTCTTATCTGATTTAAGAGCAATATCTTTTAAGTCCTTCAAGCCAGACAAGCTTGCCATATACCACACAGAATCCTTTAGGCAATCAACAACATCTATTCTGCGGTCAAGCATGGCTACTATTTCCTCGTCAGATGAATACTTACCGGTAGACTTATCATAAAGCATGAACAAATCCTTATTATCTTCAGATACATACAAGCCCTTATATTCCTTAAACTTTTCCATAATGGTAGTCTTGTCAAAGCATCCGCTTGTGCTATATCCTCTTAAAAAGCATAATTCATATCCTTTTGATAATTCAAAAATCCGCTCAGCCTTACCTATGTTTTCATCATTGTTTTCAAGAGCTCCAGAAACTATTGCTCTAATATAAGATGCAGGATCAGCATCTATTCTAGTGGCCTCTGCACTAATCTTGGCAGAGATGGATTTTAGCACTCCGTCTACCGCATCCACGGTAATCGGCTTTAGTAAATAATCATCAGCTCCGCAGGTGATAGCACGCTTGGCATAATCGAATTCTGCATAGCCTGTAAGTATTACGCTATGGCATTTTATCTGGCGATTTTTTATTTCTTCTAACATCTGTAGTCCATCCATCTCCGGCATTTTAATATCAGTGAATACCAAATCAGGATGAAGGCTTTCTATGGTTTCCAATCCCTCTCTACCGTTTTTCGCCTTGGCAATTACTTCATGTTCCCCATAGCTAGATAATAATCTGGATAACCCATTTCTTATTTTGATTTCATCTTCAACTATAACTATATTCATACCTACTCACACTCACTTTTAGGAATATACAATGTTATCTCAGTTCCGATTTTCTCCACGCTATTAATATTCCAGTGAGCCATTCCTCCGTAATACATTACCAGCCTTGAAAATGCATTTTTCAGGCCTAACCCCGCTTTGTCTATGTTGTCATCATTGATAACTGCATCTCTATTATTCATTTTGTTAACAAGCTCTTCCTCAATTCCATTCCCATTATCTGCAATACTTATTTGAAGGAACCTATTATCTTCTGATATGTCCATATTTATAGAAAGCATTCCACCTTCTTCAATCCCCTCAAATCCATGTAATATAGCATTTTCTACAAATGGTTGGATAAGTAGCTTGTGAATATATAGATTCTTTAATTCCGGCTGCATATTAATCTCATATTTAAATGCCCCCTCATATCTAATCTGCTGCAACTCCAAATATCTTTGAAGGAAATCACATTCTGCAATTATAGGCGTCTTTTCCTCCACCTTGCTCACTGAATGCCTTAATATCAACCCCAGGTTACTAAGTGCTTTACTGATTTCATTTTCCCCATGCTCAATTGCCATCCAATTAATTGAATCCAGTGTGTTATACAAAAAATGTGGATTTATCTGGGCTTCTAATGCCTTTAGTTCCGCATGGCGCTGTCTATCCTTAGCAGAGGATATTTGTTGCAATAGCTCCTTTACCCTGGCTGTCATTATGTTGAAATTCGTTGCTATTGTTCCAAATTCATCCTTACTTTTTACTGATATGCGTTTGTCCAAATCTCCTGCCTGAACAGTCTGCATTCCCATTACTATCGTATTTACGGATTTGTTAAAGGTTCTTGTGGTGTAAAAAATAATCAATCCCACTACCATAATAATAACAGCGCTTATTAATACTGTTATGATTTGAATCCTTCTAACATCCTTTAGCATCTCATCTGTATCATAAGCGTTTACGAATGTCCACCCTGTGGATTCATCCTTATATTTATTAATTCCAATATTATGGCTACTTTGTAAATATCCACTTTCTCGTACAAAGGCTTCTAAGTTTTCCCCAGAGCTCATTGCTACATAGGCTTCACTAGGATATGAGATTACCTTGCCATTGTCGTCCAAGATGAAGTTGATACCTGTCTTACTTTCTTCCGATGAATTGCAAATACTGTTAAGCATCTTTTCATCAATCGTCATTATGACTGTTGCTATGCTACCCTTTTCCAACTGATCAAAGTTATATAGTCGTTTTGATATATGAAAATAGTATTTTTTCACTCCATTCTCATCAAACTTCATACTAGGAGTAATAACCATTCCAGATTTGCTTTCCGCATCCAGATATGGCGGTGCTATTCTCATATCTTTAAATCTATCCCAGATATTATACATGGAGGAATCTGTGGCAAAATCGTAGGTTACCGACTCTCCATTCTTACACACAAGGCTGATAGAGCGCACCCCTTCTACCACACTGGTATATCTATGAAGCAGCTCTCTAATATCACTTTTTGCTGCCGCTCTCCTTGTGGGAGTGCCATTCATAAGAATCATAACCTCATCGATTACATTCTCATCCACATATATCTGGTACATTAAATTTGTATAGTTTTCCAAGCTGAGATTTGTGCGCTCTGAAATTTGGATTAAATCACTTTGGATGATTTCATCCACCTGAGAGGTCATAGTTTCCCTGACACTAGTAAAATGAAATACCTGTAAGAGAATAATAGGTATTATAGATATTAATAAAAATATAATAATAAGCTTTTTACCTATTTTAAGATCATTGTATCTTCTAATAATGCTATGCATAACATTCACCCACCCAATACAATCATCATACAAAAAATAAGCTCATTGCACAACAAGCAATGAGCTTATATTATTATTGGAATTTAATTAGTTAAGTCCTGTCCACTTCCACTCAGCGATTTCAGGCATATCAACACCTACATCGTGGATGTAAGTCTTGTGCTCTACGAGCTTATCCTTCATCTTCTGCTTGAGGAATGCGCCCTTGTTACCAATCTGTGGCATGTTGTTAAGCATAGCAATAACAAGGTTGAAGCGGTCAATCTTATTCTGAACTCTCATATCGAATGGAGTTGTGATTGTACCTTCCTCATGGTAACCATATACATGAATGTTACGGTTTGTTCTTGTATATGTAAGCTCATGGATAAGTGTTGGATATCCATGGAATGCGAAGATGATTGGCTTATCCTTTGTAAAGATTGAATCATATTCAACATCTGTAAGACCATGTGGATGCTTGTTGCTTGGCTCCATCTTCATAAGGTCAACTACGTTTACGAAACGAACCTTAACCTCTGGCATCTCCTTGTGGAGGATGTCAACAGCTGCAAGAGCCTCAAGTGTAGGTGTATCACCACAGCAAGCAAGTACGATATCTGGCTCTTCTCCTGTATCTGTTGAAGCCCAATCCCAGATACCGATACCCTGTGTGCAGTGCTTAACAGCCTGCTCCATTGTAAGCCACTGTGGTCTTGGGTGCTTAGATGCAACGATTGCATTTACATAGTTCTTGCTCTTTAAGCAGTGATCCATTGTAGAGAGCAAGCAGTTAGCATCTGGTGGAAGATAAAGTCTTACCACGTCTGCCTTCTTGTTAGCGATGTGATCAAGGAAACCTGGATCCTGGTGTGTAAATCCGTTGTGATCCTGCTGCCATACATTTGATGTAAGAAGAAGGTTAAGTGATGCAATTGGACGTCTCCATGGAAGGCTGTTGCAAACCTTAAGCCACTTAGCATGCTGAGCTGCCATTGAATCAATGATTCTGATGAAAGCTTCGTAGCTTGCGAAGAAGCCGTGACGACCTGTAAGAAGGTAACCCTCTAACCAGCCTTCGCACATGTGCTCTGAAAGCATTGAATCCATTACACGACCATCCTTTGCAAGGAACTGATCTGTGCCTTCTTCGATTGGTGAGTTCCAATCTCTATTTGTAACCTCGAATACCTTGTTAAGACGGTTAGACATTGTCTCGTCTGGTCCAAAGATACGGAAGTTCTTCTGATCCTCGTTAAGCTTGAATACGTCACGGATGTATCCACCAAGCTCAATCATATCCTGCTTTTCAACAGC
>CACYLQ010000107.1 GCA_902775195.1 uncultured Pseudobutyrivibrio sp. | reverse complement strand
CTCATTTACAAGCTCAGAACCATTAACAACCTCATCTGCACCCTGTCTCATAGCAGCAACTGCTTCCTGAGAATTCTTCATGATACCAGCAATAAGCTCATTAATCTTCTGTGCAGCCTGGTTTGATTCATCAGCAAGCTTTGAAATCTCACTGGCAACAACTGCGAATCCTTTACCCATTTCACCGGCACGTGCAGCCTCAATCGAAGCATTAAGTGAAAGCAAATTGGTCTGACTTGCGATTTCTGCAACAGTTACAACGAATTGATCGATACTCTTTAGGCTCTCTCCTAAGTCCTCTACAACATTTGCTGTGTTCTCAACTGATTCT
This sequence comes from uncultured Pseudobutyrivibrio sp., assembly GCA_902775195.1. Classification (GTDB taxonomy): domain Bacteria; phylum Bacillota; class Clostridia; order Lachnospirales; family Lachnospiraceae; genus Pseudobutyrivibrio. Next base: position 6,340 of record CACYLQ010000107.1, on the reverse strand, counting down.
CTGATTGTATTCATCATCTCAGTTGCATTAGTCATATCTGCAGCTCCGTTGATAGCTGCTTCATTTGTAGCTTTAATCATTTCTGATGAACGACTAATAGCTTCTTTGAATTCCTGCATATTTGTAACAAACGCATCAGTTTCATTTGTAGCTGCAGATACTGCGTTAATCTGTCCAGATGAAGACTGAGCTACATTTGTACAAGATGTTGCTACCATCTCACTAGCCTCAGCCGACTGTGAAGCTGATGCTGATAACTCTTCTGATGCAGATGCTACAGATGATGTTGTATCTGAAATCTGAATCATAAGGCTTCTAATATTTTCATGCATAGCATCAAGGGCTTCTGAAATAGAACCAATTTCGTTATTGTGCTTCTTAAGTTTACGCACATCTTCCATTTCCGGATTTTCTGTAAAATCACTATTAGACATGCGAATCATCTGTTTAGCAGAAAGTACGATTGGAGCAGTAATCTTATTTCCAAAGTAGAAGGCGATGATAAATCCTACAATAATAAGTACAACAAGGATGATTACAGTTGCAACAATACTCTTCATTAAGGAAGCTTGAGCGGTTGCACGATATTCAGCTTCAAGGGCATCCAAATCATCAATCCATACACCTGTACCCATTACCCAATCAAATGGCTCGTAGTATGCAGTATAGTTAATCTTTGGAAGTTCTTCAGTTTCATTTGGCTTTGCAAACATAAGCTGTGTATATCCACCGCCATCCTGCATACCATTTTCAATCATCTGCTGAATGAACTTATTACCAGAGGAATCTGTTAAATCCCATCTAGACTGACCTTCTGTGTCACGTCCTAAAAGAACAACATTAACACCCTCTGATGTATCAACCCAGAAGTAACCATTGCCATCATTGTATCTTAATTCTCTGATGATATCTGCAGACTGTTTCTGTGCCTCAGCAAGAGACATTTCGCCAGCCTTATATTTTGCGTTCATAAATTCGCAAATACTCATAGCTTCTTCTGTCTCGTACTTAAGCTGAGCCTTTACGTCATCAAGCAGACGTTCCTTATAGGCAGCTGTCTGAGTATTATTTGTAGAAACTGTATTAATGATTGTAAAAATTGATATTACTCCGGCAGTGATAATTACAGCGCCAAGAATAACCGCTACTAAAACAGTTTTTAAACTACCCCTTTTTTTACCCTCCATAAGCAAATCTCCTCCTACAAAGTTGTATTACATAAAACCCCACCTTTTAATTACTGACTTTAATTTATCACATGTTGTCAGATATTTTTATAATTTCACAGATAATTCATCGTTTTCTAAATCTCATCTTAGCCTTATTAAATCCTACATTACCATAGCCTGTAGCATACCCCTTTATAACTTCCTTCTTCACTTCCTCTGTAGTTAAAACCACTTTATCTTTTGCTTTAGATGAATCCTCTGACTGCATTTCCATGAGTTCCTGGCTAAATTGAGTCAACTGATATTGCATTTTCATCATATTGTTAGCCATATTTTTCATTATCTTTAAAACGTCATCCTGATACTTTTCTATGAAATCGTTCATAGTCTCCTCTGTTACTCGAAGCAGCTTAGTTTCAGAATACGTAACGATTGTGTAGATAGCAGGCGCACCAGTTAGAATCCCAAACTCTCCAAAGCAAGCTTCTGGCCCTAGCAAACCTATCAAAACTTCATTTTCAGTGCCATATCCTGTATACATCTCCACATGGCCTGAAATAATTTTATACATATCAAGATTCTTTTCACCTTCTTGTAGAACCACTATCCCCGCAGGTACATCGTAGATTTTATCTCTATTAAGCACACTATTATTATCAAAAAAAGATCCCATAGTCTTCTCCTCCTATTATTTGGTAAAGGTCTTCATTGCCCCAAATACTTAGCTTTGTACCCCTACTTTAAAAATAATACAACAAAATTGCGAAGATTTAATGTAGGCAATGTGGCTAGTGTAAAATCAAAACCACCGGCTTAGCCGGTGGTTTGTTCTAGCCCTATAAGGGCTTGTTACCGGCACTGGAGTCTAAAGACTCATTGAAAGGTCCGCCAGCCGCAACATCATTTACCTACCGAGCCCCTTGGGCTCTACTTATCTGTTTTTGACTACTGGCTCACCCGTGAACGGGTCAATATACTCTTTGAGTGTCATTTGATCGTACTCTAAGTCTTCTTTTAATTGATTCCTTATGTACTCTTCAATTTTCTTTGCATTCTTTCCTACCGAATCTACATAATATCCTCGGCACCAGAAATGTCTATTCCCATACTTGTACTTTAAATTCGCATGTCTCTCAAATATCATAAGCGTACTCTTACCTTTTAGATATCCTACAAAACTCGAAACACTCATACTTGGTGGTATTCTAACCAACATATGTACATGATCTGGGCATATTTCAGCTTCAATTATTTCCACACCTTTTCTCTTACATAATGTACTAAGAATATTTGCTATATCAGCTTTTAACTGACCATATGCAACCTTTCTCCTATATTTAGGTGCAAAAACTATGTGATACTTACACTCCCACTTTGTGTGTGATAAACTATTCATGTCCATTGGGGACTGCCTCCTTTGCTTTTACTTGGCTGACGAACCATAGTAATTCTAGCACTGGAGGTATTTTTCTGTAAGCTGAAGCATTCCTAACCACCCGCAGAGCAGGTGGTTTTATTCATTTTTCAAAGTATCTATTTTATCTAAAATATAAAAACTAAGACTTTGAAAAATAGGGCCTTGCCCTAACAAAAAGAACCTCATCTGTTTTTCCACAGATGAGGCTTTAATTACCTAAAATATAAACTTTTCTATTGCGGCTGCTACACCGTCTTCATCATTAGATGGCGCAATATAATCTGCCCACTCTTTTGTCTCTTCCTGAGCATTAGCCATGGCCACCGAAAGTCCTGCGTATTGCATCATTGGAATATCATTGTATCCATCACCGCAGGCTATCAAATGCTTTTTGTCTATTCCAAGCTTGTTTAACAATATTTCTAGAGATGACGCCTTTTCAATCCCCTGTGGCATTATCTCAAGGAAATATGGCTCTGAGAAAAATATAGTTACGGCTCCATTCAGCTTTTCATTAAGCTTGTCCTGCACCTGCTTAAGCACCTTGTGCTCTCCAGTACATAAGAATTTAACAGGTGGGTCTAACTGTGCCTCTTCATCCAAATGGAACACCTGTCTTACAGGAATGTTATTGATTCTGGATTCGATTTGCACATACTTATCGTTCTCATCGTTGGTGATAATCCCCTCTGAATCGTATGTTAGAGATGCAACACCAAATTTATTAGCGCAACGCACAATATCTGCATAGTATTCTATTGGAAGAGTCTCCCTGCGGACCACTTCTTTTGTCTTGCAGTCGATAATCATGCCACCATTATATGAAAGGATGTATCCGCCCACCTCTTCCAAATGAAGCTGCTTCGCTATCTTGACAATTCCAGGAACCGGACGCCCCGATGCAAGAATAATCTTTACGCCTGCCTTCGCAGCTTTCTTTATTGTTTCTTTGTTTTTACTACTAACCTCTTTTTTACTATTTAAAAGAGTTCCATCTAAATCTAATGCTATTGCTTTGTATTTCATAAGGCATATATTATCAAACAGTAGGATGTGAAGTCAATTTTATTACAGTATTTTTTATCTGTACACCCATAAACTAAATACTTTTAGATTCGATCTCACTTTTTAAATGAGAATATAAGTATGCTGGAGACCACTTTAGATTAACTGGCGTTACCATAGCCTTGAAAACTATCGATGGTGCTTGGGTTCCTTTGTAGACATCTAAAAAATCATCTAAATTTTCGCTATTAAATCCATCAAAAATCAAAAGCTCCGATATATTTTCATCGCAATCCATACCTGCTTTTGCAGATTTGCTATTATCAATTAGATGCTCTATAGACTTATGAATGTCATCACTAGAAATATTTACAATATCAGCTCCAATAGCACGACAGGCTCTTGTAAGTGCTGCCATTTTATTGAAAGTAAGATTATATATGAATACTCTCATTTTGAAATTCCTTTCATTTATATTTATATTCTTAAATCGACTATGATTCCACCGTAGGATGATTTAATCTAAATCATTTATCTATATCACCGGCAAATTATAAACTTAAGAATAGAGTACCATAGGTTAAAACTAAAATGTAGTATATATAGAACATCTATGTAATATCAGTTATAATATGTTCATAAAAAATAAAAGGGAGGTATTTTACTATGGCAAGATTTACTTTGCCCAGAGACATTTATCATGGAAAGGGCGCACTTGAGGCTTTAAAATCATTCGAAGGCAAGCGCGCTATCATCTGCACTGGCGGCGGATCCATGAAAAGGGGTGGTTTTTTACAGAAGGTTGAGGATTATTTAAAAGAAGCTGGTATGGAAATCGAGCTTTTCGAAGGTATCGAGCCTGATCCATCTGTAGAGACAGTTATGAAAGGTGCCGAGGTAATGCAGAAATTCCAGCCTGACTGGATTGTTGCAATCGGTGGTGGTTCACCTATCGATGCTGCCAAGGCTATGTGGATTAAGTACGAGTATCCAGATACAACATTTGAAGATATGTGCAAAGTTTTCGGACTTCCTAAGCTTCGTACAAAGGCAAAATTCTGTGCTATATCTTCTACTTCAGGAACTGCTACAGAAGTTACTGCATTTTCAATCATCACTGATTATCAAAAGGGTATCAAATATCCAATCGCTGATTTTGAGATTACACCTGATGTGGCAATTGTTGACCCTGAGCTTGCTCATACAATGCCAAAGAAACTTGTAGCTCACACAGGTATGGATGCTATGACACATGCTATCGAAGCTTACGTTTCTACAGCAAATTGCGCATACACAGATCCACTTGCAATCCACGCAATTGAAATGATTATGAATACTCTTGTTAAATCATACAACGAGGATATGGAAGCAAGAGATGCAATGCACGATGCACAGTGCTTAGCTGGAATGGCATTTTCTAATGCCCTTCTTGGTATCGTTCATTCTATGGCACACAAAACAGGTGCTGCTTTTGCTGATTTAGGAGCACACATCATCCACGGTGCTGCTAATGCTATGTATCTTCCAAAGGTCATCGCATTCAACGCTAAGGATCCTGTAGCTAAACAGCGTTATGGCGTCATCGCTGATTACATGCATCTTGGCGGTTCAAATGACGATGAAAAGGTTAAGCTCCTCATCGATTATTTGCGCAAGATGAATGATGATCTTAATATTCCACATAGCATCAACCACTACGGTCCTGATGGACTTCCTGCCGAGCAGGGCTTTGTTCCTGAGGATGTTTTCCTTGAGAGACTTCATGATATAGCTGCTAATGCTATCCTTGATGCTTGTACAGGTTCTAATCCTAGACAGCCAAGTCAAGAAGAAATGGAAAAGCTTCTTAAGTGCTGCTACTACGACACTGAGGTTGATTTCTAAATTATGTCATAAAAATTGGGAGGCCATTTTGCCTCCCATTATTTCTATTATTTAACTTCTACAAGTTCAATTGTAAAATTAAGTTCTTTTCCGGCCATCTCGTGATTAGCATCAAGAGTGATATTTGTATCATCCTTAGCTACAACCTTCACTGGGAATGGTCTGCCGTATGGATCCTGCAAGTATACCTGCTGGTCTACAACAAGCTCCTCTGAACCTGGAAGCTGTGCAATCTCTATTGTAAAGACTGCATCCTCATCACGCTGACCATAAGCTTCCTCTGGCATAAGGTGAATATCTACCTTATCACCCACTTCCATATTTGCAACAGCTTTATCAAAGCCCTTAATCATCATACCTGCACCGCAAACAAACTCAAGTGGCTCGCCTCTGTCATATGATGAGTCAAACTGTGTTCCATCATTGAATGTACCTCTGTAATGTGTGCGACATGTCTTGCCTACATTCTTGCCTTCGAATTCAGACTCAGAGTGGCATCCGCCACAACCAGAGTGCTCGCCACAGCTATGACCTTCCTCGTGATCTCCACATGTATGACCTTCACCATGATGATTACAGTTTACACCAGAGTTAACAAGCTCACCCTTAAGGTATGCGTCAACTGCAGCATCAACATCGCCTGATGCGCCAGCGCAAAGCTCAATACCGTGCTCGCTAAGTGCTGCCTGAGCGCCGCCTCCGATGCCACCACAGATAAGTACATCGATTGACTTGTTGCTAAGAAGACCTGCTAAAGCTCCGTGTCCCTGTCCATCTGAACCGATAACCTCAGAAGATACTACCTTACCATCCTCTACTTCATAAATCTTAAACTGCTCAGTATGTCCAAAATGCTGGAACACCT
>CACYLQ010000106.1 GCA_902775195.1 uncultured Pseudobutyrivibrio sp. | reverse complement strand
TGCTCTTATGATAAGAGGTACTAGAGTTGGTGCAGCCGTTGCTGAAAAGGCCACAGCTCTTTGTGAAGTTAAGAATGGCGACTCATACTTGAGCCTGTTTTTACTTGGAATACTTTGCAACATTTTTATTTTTATTGCAGTAGATGAGTTTAAGAATAACAGCCATGAGCTTGGCAAATACTTAGGAATATTCCTTGGTGTTATGGGATTTATTCTTGCAGGCACAGAGCACTGCGTTGCAGATATGTTCTATTACAACATGGCATTTGATTATTCCGTAAATGCGATAATCAAGCTACTGGTTATCACTGCGGGAAACACAGTTGGTGGTATTTGCATTAATTATGTATGTAAGAAGATAAAATAAAAATACAATATACATCAATACTCCCCATATTAAAAATAGCACTATATGAATCCACATTGGGAAAGCTGATTTAAAATGCTCTCCATTTACGTACTTAGCGAATTGCGGAATATCTGCATAATAATATGCGCCAGCACCAAAATCTAGTCCATCTACTAAGCCAAGTCCATTAGCCATTATATATACAGCAAGACCAATAATTGCTACGACAAAAACTATTCCAAATATTTTAATTAACTTTCTCAATGTAGATTTCATATTCATCTTCTCCTAGGATAATTAATTCAATACAGGAACTGGGAAAAACTTTCCAGATAGAAGTATATATACTGCTATAAAAGTAAGAACAATATTAAATAGCTGACCTACCACATAAAGTGTAAGTGGCTTGCCTCCCTTAAATTGTTCCTTGATTTCCTTAAAGTTTGTATCAAGACCAATGCTTGTAAATGCAAGAACGAATGCCCAGTTTTTGTACTGATCTAAAACGCCATTAATGCTTGCTACAGAATCACTTCCAACTGCTGGGAGGAATACAAATGATGCAATAAGTGATGCTGCAAAGAAACCTAATATGAATTTTGGAAGTCTATACCAAATTTCTGTTGCAGAAACATTTGTCTTTCCATTACCATTTTCCACTCTTGTCGAAAAGAAAATTGCTACCGCAAATGCGATAAATCCAATAAGGATATTCTGAATAGATTTAACAAGTACAGCTGCTGTCTGTGCAGTCTCACCAAGTGCTGTACCTGCTACTGTAACAGCGCCAGTTGAATCTACTGTTCCGCCGATAAGAGCTCCTCCCATAAGCTCTCCAAGTCCTGTAGCCTTAATAATAATTGGCTCGAATACCATCATGATTACTGTAAAAATGATGGAAATTGAAACTGCAAGTGAAAGATCTGTCTTCTTTGCTTTTGATGAAGCGCCTGCTGCAATCGCTGCTGAAGTACCGCAGACTGATGTTGCTGTCGCAAGTGTAATAACAAGTGGCTTGTTATCAATCTTAAGTACCTTTGTGCCGAAGAACCACATGAAGATGATTACTACTGGAGTAACTATCCATGCAATGCCAAGTCCGTATAAACCAAAATTAATAATGTTTGAGAAAAGTACTGAAAATCCCATTACTACAAGTCCAGCCTTGATGTAGTACTCTGTCTGAACCGCTGGCTTTAACCATTTAGGAACACCGACTGTGTTTGAAATTACAAGTCCAACTATAAGTGCCCAGAAAGCCCATTCCAAATATCTGTTAAGTGTATATTCTGCTGAAATGAATCTTACTAGTATAGCTAGTAAAAACAGAGCCGAGTATGCTGGAATATAATCCTTTACTGATTCACCTTTAAGCTTAACACCTGTTGTAAACAGTGCTCCTGTTACAAGAAACGTTCTTACAAGGGATATCCAAAAGCTTCCTGTCCCTAATTGCTCCAATACACTTACGCCATTTCCCCAGGTTGAAAACTTTGCAGCGCTAAAATCAAAGCTTCCTGTAATAACTGCTATTGCTGCGACTGCAATAAGAATTGCTCCAATCCAAATCGTAAGCCAATCTTCCTTCTTCCATAAATCTGAAATCTGTGATTTTGATGTAGTAACTATGTCATCATTTTTCACTGAATTTCTTCCTACTGTTATATCCGCCATATCATTTTCTCCTTTCAACTATTTATCTACTAGGTTGATAGGATTATATGTCACAAAACCCCTAAATTCAAGCCTGCTAGCTCCTAAAGAAAATGAGAGCCGGTTATAGACTTAATCTATAACTAGCTCTTTACAGCTCTCTCTAACTATTAATTTTACAGGTATTCTTTCGGTAGCAGAAAACTGAGAATCTTCCTTCATTGCATGTATATATTCTATAGCCTTTTTCGCTCTAAGTTCCACATCCTGCCGAACTGATGCAAAGGGTGGAATTACACTTTTACATAAGGATATATCATCAAAACCTATCATCCACAAATCCTTTGGTATGCTATACCCATTTTGGATTAGAAGGTTCATAAGTTCAATGCCATAATAATCTGATACTGCAAAGATTGCATCATACTTATTAAACTTAAGAATACGCTTTTTATAGAAGTAAATTCGCTCTTTCCTAGACATTGGAATTATCAAATAATCTGCTGTTAGCTGAAGTCCATGGCACAAGCCTTTGTATCTATCATAATCAGGACTTAGCTTATTATCAGCTATACATAGAACATGGTTTTTACCGTGAGTTCTAAGATATTTTCCAACCTGACTACCTCCATCATAATCATCTAACATTAAATTGCAGATGTTCCTATCATTTATAAAAAATCCATCATATACAACAAATGGAATACGAATCTTGTCTCTTAGTGATTGATAATCATCTTGGCAGAATCCCATAATAATCATGCCATCCATATTCCACATAGATGCAAATACTGGTATTTCACTTATTTGTGATGACTTCCTTAACATCATAAAATAACCAGCATTGTCAATCTCATTTGAGAGAGCATTCAAAGCACTACAAACATAAGGATCTTCCAAAACATGACCTTCATATTTAGGATGGTCATTAACTACCACTCCTATAATCCTGGAATTATTCTGTGCCAAAAGTGTTGCTGCCATATTGGGAACATAGCCCATTTCATTTAGCTTCTCCTGAACCCGCTTTACAGTTGCATCAGAGATTTTTTTAGTTTTCCCATGAAGAACATTTGAAACTGTTGCAGTGCTAACACCTAATGCCTCCGCTACATCCTTTATTCTGACTTTATTTTCATCCCACATATTATCCTCAATCTAAAGTATTCATCCATTTTTTACTTCTAAACATGAATATTGATATGATAAACCGCACTACTTCTTCCTGTGACAAGATAAAATAAACCCATACAATCGAAAGCTTTAGTACAAGACCTGTATACAAAGCAAGTGGTACGCCTACAAGCCAGGTTCCCAGCATATCTATAATCATTATATATTTAGTCCTGCCACCACTTCTAATGATTCCACCACCCAAAATCATATTCTGAACCTTCACAGGCATCAGTATAGCAAAGGCAATCAGAATATTTGCACCAATGATATGTACTTCATCACTCACGTTATAAATATTCACATAAGGATATCTTAACACAATTATTAATATCGAAAATACGATAGTTCCTAAAAAACCATATATACATAGCTTTTTAGACTCTTTATATGCCAGGTCATATTCCCCTTCACCAAGGCGTTTACCTATCATGATTCCAGCAGCTTGAGAAAGACCGCTTAGGGCGCCTATTGTTAGTCCTTGAACAGAGCCAGTTAATGACATTCCCGCCAGCTCCTCTGTGCCCATGTGGCCATACACAAATGTGTTTATACTCTGTCCCACCGACCACATAAATTCATTTATTACAACTGGAGCTAACATACATAGATATTGAATGTATCCACTTCTATCAAGCCTTACAGATATGTTAATTCTTCCATATTCCTTAAAGAATAATATAAGAATTACAATCGCCCCTATCATCTGTGATATAACACTAGCATATGCAGCTCCTTTCACACCAAGCCGTGGCATTTGGCAATTTCCAAAAATTAATAAATAGTTGAGTCCCGTGTTTACCACTGCTGACGCAAAGCTTACATACAGTGGTAGTGTCGATTTGCCCCTACATCTAAGGGCCACGCCAAAAATATTGCTAATGCCAAGTGGAATAAATGTCCAGGCTATAATTCGTAAATACGAACCACCTGTGATGACTACAAATTCATCACTTGTGAAAAGCTTTACAAAAGAATTAGAACATCCAAGTGCCACCCCAGAAAATAACATGCCTGTGATTAGCATTACCAAAAAGTTAAGACAAATGCTTTTTTCCTCTGCCAGCTTATCTCCTTTTCCAATATACTGAGATATCATTATTCCTGCTATAGCGCCTATTGCCCCTATTACAAATGCATATATAAATCCTGGCTTGCCTGCTATTTCCACTGCTGCTATACTCTGCTCTCCCAGCTGTCCTACCATTATCTGGTCAATCATAGAAAAAGAAGATTGCAGCATAGACTGTAATGCCACTGGCACAGCTATGAGTGCAACCTCCTTAGTAAATTTTTTATTCATCTTGCACCCTCCAATATTTTCATCTGAAAAAATAATACTGCAAGAGTGCTGTAAAAATCAAAGGTTAATCGCGTAACCCCTGAGCTATAAAAAATCAAATAAGTTCATCTGATTATCAATCCATGAGGTCTGCTTAACCTCATGAATAATATCGTCTTTACGATAATTGCCTATTAGAAATGGTGAATTAACATCATGTAATTCTTTATTTTTTGCCACCTGCTCAAGGTCATTATTAGCATAGCAATATTTACAAAAATGCCTACAGGTGTCGTATGCTCCAATATCAGCTCCTAAGTAGCAGGCGCAGTCTGCCCTGGCTGGCTTAACATTAGATTTAGGAGCTATTAGCCTTGAGCCTATAGCCTTTTCGTACATGGCTACTGTCATGCAGCCACTACAATCAGCTCCATACTTTGCTAAGAAATCCCCTTCTGCGCAAGGCTTTACTACCATGTCATTAGCCCTTGCTATTTCAATAATCTTCTGCCCAAGGGCTACCTTATCTTCAGCAGATACAGGTGCTGCCTCTGGGAAATTGCGCTTTACCTTATCATAAATATCTATGAAGCTAATCACCACGTGGTTGGTATAGCCCCTAAGGTTTGCTGACATTTTGGCGAAAGCCTCTAAGTGAAAATCTACAGTATATTTTTCATCAATGAAAATGGGATCATATCGCCAACCGATTCTATCTACACCAACCATATTAGAAAGCTGCTTGAAGGATTCCATAACCTGAGCCTTATCAGGCACACCTGGCTCTATGTCCTTACCGTAGGGAGTAATTGTGACATACCAATACTGCCCGAAATCCTTTATTAAATCCATATACGGAAAAAAAGGTGCTGGATTCTTGCTGCAAAAACCAATTGCATCCACCACCTTAGGGTCTAATCTGTACCTGCTTACCTGAACAGGATTATATGGATTTCTTACACAGACATAGCCTTCCCTAAATCTATTCGCTAACCACTCAGGAAAAAATGCTGGTATGTCTGTGCGCTGCCCTGTGTTAATTATCATACTAACTATAATAAATCCTTTACGTCACATTTCAAGACCTTAGATAAAGATTCAAGTGTAGCCACCGAGGCTTTACCTATATCCTTGGCACCTATTTCATACTGCTGCAATGTGCGCAAATTAACATCTGCTTCCTTGGCAAGCTCACTTTGGGACATTTCAAAGTATTTACGATACATCTGAAGCCTGCTTACCGCTCTTGCTTTGTCGACTTTGGAATTAATATATTCTACTATCTGCATTTCATCCATTTCGTGATATGGATTGTACTTCTCCATTAATTCCTCTGGGGTAATAATGCTTTGTATTTCCTTGAAACTCTTGGATGAATACCACTGATAATATGCTAACACCCACCCTGTCCAATAATCCTCTTTAGGTGCTTTAAAGGATGTATCAATCTGCCTTAGTTCTGTAGCATTTGTTCTAAGGACTATCTCCTGAGTAAGCTCCGCCCCGGATTTTCCAACTATGTATTTGGGATTTCCCACTTCAAACTGAGCTGCTACCCCAGAAACTATGAACAGGCTCATAAAAAAATCTAGACTGAACTTATAATCATAAGCTGCAGTCTGAAATGCTTCTGCCAAATTTGCCATAGCATCACTAAGATATATTTCTTTATAAGGATGAACCATTCTACTGCTCCTTTCTTACAAGATCAATAAGATATGTTCCTTTTTTATCCATTGAATCAGCAATAGTATTATAACTTTCCCTGGCTTTGCTGTCCCTAGCAGACTTCTTAGGATAATACTCTGCGCAATCCACTTGTTTTGCCTCTATAAACTTAAGCTTTGAAAAAGCCTTTTCACTCTTTATAAAGAACTGTTGTCCCAATTCACCAAGGTACATAGCTTCTTCCAACTGTTCAATGCTAATAGTATTTGCCAAAAAGGCCCTCGCAAATGAAAAATATGAATCATCTGCCCTATAACCGATTATTGCATCATATTTATCTATATCTATATGATAGTTTCGCTGCAAAAACCCAATACCATCCCTTGCCAGTGGGCTGTTGATACTAAAGGTCCTATGCTCAATCAGCAGTGTAATCCAACGCAAAATTGAATACTTTTCATCATTAAGATTTAGAATCTTAAGCCCCTTATCATCTATTTCATATACATTAACAAAACCGTCTCTCTCAGCTTCTACTGCCCATTCCTTGGCCAGGTCTATATGCTTAGTGCAATAAAAGCCCTGCCCATAATCATTGAAGGGCTTTCCATACCCAAACTTAGGGGAACTAATTATCTTGTCCGAGCCGTGATATAAAACTAATTTGCTCAATTAAATCACCTTGCTTTCAAAATAAATGAAGCTATACTTCTGTAGAAGTATAGCTTTATTATAACTCTGTAGAAGTATAGCTGCAAGTTAATAAAAACTATATTACATATTCTATTTCATAATCAACATCAGAGTCTTCAAAGAAGTAATCATATATTTTTTTCTTATACTCGGCGAATTTAGCACTACCACGCTTTTTTGACTCAATAGGATCTGTCTCTATGATTTCCTTTATTTCTCCTGGTCTGGCAGACATTACTACAATTCTATCTCCTAGATAAATTGCCTCATCGATATCGTGTGTAACCATTACCATAGTGGTCTTTTCTTTCTCCTGAATTTCTAGAATCTCCTTTTGCATCTGAATTCTTGTAAGTGCATCTAATGCGCCAAAAGGCTCATCTAGCAACAGGATAGTTGGATTATTTGCAAGACCTCTTGCTATGGCTGCTCTTTGACTCATTCCACCTGAAAGCTGTGCAGGATAACTATTCTCGAAACCTTCCAGACCAACCATTTTAAGATGACTTAGAACTGTTTTTTCTTTCTCTTCCTTTGAAAGATTTTTTAATCCAAATCCTACGTTATCTTTGATTTTTAGCCATGGAAGTAGTCTATGATCTTGAAAAACCATACCGCAATTGGGACCTGGGCCTTCTACAGGATGACCATTTCTTTCAACAGTTCCATCCTCGTAATCTACTAGTCCACACATAATTTTCAGCAAAGTACTTTTTCCACAGCCAGAATGACCTACTATCGTAATAAATTCTCCCTCTTTGATTTCCAGATTAATGTCACTCAATACTCTTATAGGATTCTTATCAACAACGAATTCCTTGTTAAGATTATGAATTTTTATAATGTTTTTATCCTGATTGCCCATGGCTGTTCTCCTCTTTTCTAGTAGACGGTTCTATATTTATATCAGCCAATTTCCTCTAAAAATGGAACAAGAAGTTCTGTAGGTCTGATTTTTAATTTCTTGTCTATTTCTTTTTCTTTGTCGTCAATATTAT
>CACYLQ010000105.1 GCA_902775195.1 uncultured Pseudobutyrivibrio sp. | reverse complement strand
AAGTATTAAGGACACCCCAAAATAGAGGTGTCCTTTTAATTTACATTGCATTTCTAGGATTCCAAATAAGATTATCCCAATGCTCTAACTCTTCTTCAGTCATAAATCCGTTGGAGGTTCCCATATAGCCAATGTAGTTTGATGCGAAAAGTAATGCTTTATGAATAGCTGTCTTTGAATCGCCTGTTTTAAGGAAATAGTGTAGGAAGCAAGCAAAAAGTGCATTACCAGCACCAGCTGTATTTACAATCTGTTTAGAATTTACTGCATTATAGTGTGCAGTGAAATCCTTGTATTTATCATAGATAAGTACGCCGTTAGGGCCTTGACCAAGAACAATGATTTCAGGGTCATATTTGCTGACCATATCCTTAACAAAATCATAAGGCTCTTCATCAATGGAATTGTCATTGAAGAAGATGATATCAGCGTTCTTTAAAAAGTCTTCGTTGTAAATTTCTTTATCACGTTTGAATCTATGAATTTTTACCGCCAACTTCTTGTTATTATCAATAGCTCGTGAAATAAACGGTCTACAGAAGTTAACGTTAGATAATACCATCATATCGCAGGATGGAACCAGTGGATCCACCAGCATCATATCGTAGTTAGCATTTCTGATGTCCTTTAAATCTTCGAATCGTTGGGCCTTCCTTCTGGCGTCATACAAAAATACTTCCATAGGTGTCTCTTTAATAATTGGAAGAACGTATTTGGTAGAAAGAGTTACCTCACGGTTTGCTGGATTGAAAATACTAAGATCTTCATGCTCACCCACAACTGTCATAAATTCCACGTCATCACCTAGCCACTTCAAAGCCAATGATTCGTTGAAAGCATCACCACCAGCTGATATGTAAATAGTATCTCTTTCTCCAGTATAAGGCTCATATTTAATAGGGATTTCCTTTACCTTAACAATGGTTTCTAGCTGTGTGATTCCTGCAACAATAAATTTACTCATAGTGTCTTCTCCTAATCATTAGTTATCTTTGCTCAGAAAATCTAAGCTGACATTTGATATTACAGAAAATAGGTTTATACCCGTTTTGGAATCGTTTATCCATATCAACTGTAGAAATATAAAAGATTTTGCCACAGCCTGGGCATTTACGTTTTACCATATCCATAGTGCATACCTCTACTACTATAACAATCTACACTAATTGTATTGTAGCAAGAAAAAATGGAGAAATTATTGCTAAGTTGTGAAGTATTATGTAAATAGTGCAATTTGTGACGACTTCACTTAGAATATACAAAAGAAGTTTATATGGAGAGGATGTATTATATGCTTAGAATTGCAATAGTTGAAGACGAGAAGGAATGTCAGGCAAGTTTGATTGAGTACTTATCTCGCTATGAAAAGGAACATAATGATAATTTTATAGTTAGAACCTTCTTTGATGGAATTGATATTTTAGATGATTATACTTCAGAATATGACCTTATATTCTTGGATATTCACATGAAATATCAGGACGGCATGACAACTGCAAGGAAGATACGTGAATTAGATGATAGTGTAATCATCGTGTTTATAACAGCACTAGCACAGTACGCAATAGAAGGCTACAAGGTTAATGCTCTTGATTTTATTTTAAAGCCTGTAGTTTATGAGCAGTTTGAACTGGCTATGGATAAGGTTTCTAAAACAGCTGATAAATATCAAAAGAGTAAAGAGATTATAGTTTCAGAGGATGGGGCAAAGCGAAAAATTGATACAGAGGATGTTTATTACATAGAAGTAGTAGGACATACTATCGTAATACATAGCAAACTGGGTGTATTTGAAACTAGAGGCAAGACCTTAAAGGCGATATCAGAGGAATTAAAGGAATACAATTTCGTTCAAAGTGGCCAATCCCATCTTATAAATTTAAAGTATGTTGATAAGATTAAGGGAGATGTAGTTACAGTTGTAGGTGATGAATTGTTCTTAAGCAGAAGCAGAAAGAAGGATTTTATTACTGCATTTGGTGAGTATGTAGGAATGGAGATATAGCTATGTATAGTAATGCATTTAATATAGGGTATTTGTTAGAAATCATACCACCAATACTGGGGATTTGCCTTGGAATAGAAAAAAAGAATAATGGGCTTTTAAAAGCAATTATTTGTGTAATTATAGGATTTTTGGTAGATACTGGCATGACAATGGTTTTATTGATGCTTGGCTTTGAAGGGGATACCATTACAGACGTGACCATGTCTACTTATATCTATGTTTTAGTTTGGTTTATTTCTGTTTGGCTTGCAGTAATATTTGGCATTTTTTTTTCATGTAAGGTTACCCTTCACGAGGCGGTATATTTATTCGCAATAAGCTATGCTATAGAGCATATATTTTATTGTATTAGAATGCTGGCAGCTTATATATTTAATATTTCTGATGACCAAATTGTTCTATATGTAAGCTGTCTTATAGGCTCATTTGTTATGGCTTATTTTTGGTTTGCAAAGCCAATAGTTAAAGGTGGCCAGCTTAGAATAGAAACTATCGTTGCAACATCAGCTACCATAATTATCCTTTTTGTGGTATGGCTTTTAAGCATAGTGGCAAGCTTTAATAATATTACTCATATACACGCTATTTATGCTATAGTAGCCTGCCTTTTTATCTTGTTTAACCAAAGGGAACAGCTAATTAACGAAAACGAAAGACTGGTATTTCAACAAAAGGAAAGGCTATGGAAGGAAACCCAGGTTAGATATCAGCTGTCCAAGGATGCCATGGCTGTGGTCAATCAGCATTATCATGATATGAAGCACCAGATAAATGTCTTAGCTAATATGGAGAATGATGAAAAGCGGCGTGGCATATTAGCTGAAATGGAGAATGATATTGCTATTTATGATGCTGTAGTTAGAACAGGCAATGAATTATTAGATACTGTATTAACTGAAAAGAAGCTTGTATGTCATAGCAAGAACATAAATATGAGCTGCATGGCCGATGGAAAGCAGCTGGATTTTATGGATGATTTGGATATATATACCTTGCTTGGAAATGCACTTGATAATGCAATAGAGGCAAATGAAAAAATATTAAATAAGGATAAAAGATGGATATCAGTCCAAATACAGAACAAAAAGGGTATAGTGCTGGTGGAAATTGTTAATCCATACGATGGCAATATTGAAATGAGTCAGGGACTTCCTGTTACATCAAAGGAGGACAAGCTCAGCCATGGTTTTGGCACAGCAAGCATCAAAAACATAGTAGAAAAGTATAACGGACAGATGAATATAAAAACAGAAAGTGGCAAATATCTTTTAAGAATGATTTTTACAGAATAGATATTGCCAAATATGACAAAAAATATGCAGGCTAGGACAAAGCCTGCTATTTTTATGTTTTTTTTGATATTCTCCAATTAAGTTATCAATCACGGGTAATACCCGGAAGAAAAGGAGAATGTACAATGAGCAAAGGAAGAAAAATAGTAGGAACATGTATCCCTTCCATACTAATTATCGTATTTGCGGTAATTATTGTGGCAGTGAATAGTATCCTGCCAAATTACGCCAGAATGCTTGATAGCATGATTGGTGGAATCAACACAAAGATAGACAATTCAGATGTTGAAACCAAAGGATTGGACCTTGAATACAACAAGGTGGATTATGATAAAGATTCAATTAAATCTGCGGAGGCAGAACTTCATCAGAGAATTGCAGATGAAGGAACAATCTTACTTAAGAATGAAGAAGGCTTTCTGCCAAAGACAGCAGATAGTACCTTCAGTTTTTTCAGTGTGAATTCGGTCACAGCTGCCGCAAATGATAGCATGATGGGTGGAAGAAGCCTTGCTGATATTTTTGATGCTGCCCATATTTCGCTTAATAAAACACTTTATGATTATTATAAAGAGCAGTCTGAAAGCTATGGCTTAGGTAAAGGCTCTATATCCTATGGTGATGCAGAGGATTTTTCAATTAACGAATTACCATTATCAGAGCTTAAATCAAATAGTGAGGTAATGAATTCAATTAAAGATACTGTGCCTGTATATTTCCTTAAGAGAGTAGCAGGTGAAGGAAGAGATATGCCTCGTTCAATGTATAATCACGCAGATAATGCCGAGGATAAGGCAAAAACATATCTTGAACCAGATAGCACTGAGCTTGAAATCATCTCATACCTTAATGATAACTTTGATGGGGTGATTTTAGTAACTAATTCAAATGC
Organism: uncultured Pseudobutyrivibrio sp.; assembly: GCA_902775195.1. Lineage (GTDB taxonomy): Bacteria > Bacillota > Clostridia > Lachnospirales > Lachnospiraceae > Pseudobutyrivibrio. The sequence continues at coordinate 2,561 of CACYLQ010000105.1, read as the reverse complement.
AGCACTTGATCTTGATTTTATAAAGGATTATCCAAATATTAAGGCTGTTATTTCAGCAACAGCAATCGAGTCATTACCATATATTTTGACTGGTCAGGTTAATCCTTCAGGAAGAACTGTAGATACTTTTGCAGCAAATCCTTTAGAGTCACCAGCAGCTATGAACTTTGGTGATTATCAGTATTCTGATTCTACAGGCGAGCTTACAAAGTACAATTACGTTACTTATGAAGAAGGAATCTATGTAGGATATAAATATTACGAAACAAGATATGAGGATGTTGTTTTAGGACGCGAAAACGCAGGCGATTTTGATTACGATTCAGAGGTTGTATATCCATTTGGTTATGGATTGTCTTATACAACATTTGATTGGTCTGATATGAAGACTACATGGAATGGGGACACTTGCAATGTTGAAGTAACTGTTACAAACACAGGTGATGTTGCAGGTAAGGATGTGGTAGAAATCTACGCACAGAGCCCATATACAGATTACGATATTGAAAATGGTGTTGAAAAAGCTTCTGTTCAATTAGTAGCTTATGATAAGACAAATGAGCTTGCAGCAGGAGAGTCCCAGACAGTTAAGCTTAGCTTAGATAAGTCTCAGCTAAAGGCTTATGACGCAAATGGCGCAAAGACATACATCTTTGATGCTGGTGATTACTATATTACTGCAGCAAAGAATGCACATGAGGCCATAAACAATATAATTGGTGTTAAGCAGGAGACAGAGAATCCATTTGTTTGTGAGTACACACCTGAAATTGATGAGGTTGATACTGCTACATATTCAAAAGACAACTATTCAGGAGTAGAAATTACAAATCAGCTTGATGATGCTAAAGGTGACGCAGTTTATCTTACAAGAAATGACTGGGTAGGCACATTCCCAACACACGACGGCACTGCAAGCGCCCAGATAAGTACATGGGGAAATGAAATCAATGGAGAAGATGGTGTTTCATATACATATACAAAGACAGCATCTGATGATTTGCTCGCGCAGTTAGATAGCTTTGATTCAGGTTCACCTGTTGATAAAGAATCTCTTGCAGATACAAAGATTGTATATGGTGCCGATAACGGTCTTAAGCTTATCGATATGAGAGGCTTAGATTATGATGACCCTCTTTGGGAAGATTTATTAGATGAGCTTACAGCAGAAGAAATCTATGATGCAATTGGTGTTAGTGGATATGGTATTGAATATATCAAATCAGTAGAAAAGCCATTTAATATTGATGCTGATACAGCTTCAGGACTAATTTATGGTGGAACAGGTGCTATGTTTCCAACAGCTATGACACTTGCACAGTGCTGGAATCCATCACTTGCAAATGAGTATGGTGAAATGATTGGCAATGAAGGACTACTTGGTAGTGCCGATGGTTGGTATGCTCCTTCAATGAATATTCATCGTACACCTTTCGCAGGAAGAAACGGCGAATATTATTCAGAGGATGCATTCCTTTCAGGAACAGTAGCTTCTAATGAAGTAACGGGGGCTGCTTCTAAGGGTATGTACACATACATCAAGCATTTCGCATTCAATGACCAGGAAAATCACCGTGGCGATAGAGATGGACAGTTTAGTATTGCAACATGGTTAAATGAGCAGAGTGCTCGTGAAATCTATCTGCTTCCATTTGAGATGTGTATGAAGGCAGGAGATGTTACATTAAATTATGTTGAGAAGCAGGCTGATGGTTCTTATGCAAATGCTTCTAAGGATATAAGAGCATCGCAGGCAGTTATGACTTCATTTAACAGAGTTGGTGCTACATGGGCAGGTGGTGATTATGGATTAATCACAGGCATTCTTAGAAATGAGTGGGCATTTGATGGCCTTGTAATGACAGATAATGCAAATACTGGTGTATTTATGGATGGCTATCAGATGACAGAAGCAGGTGCTGATGTTAAGCTTACAACACTTCCTACATCTGCAAGATATGATTTTGATAAGAATGATCCTGCTACATATTACTATGCTAGACAGGCAATGCATAGAATGCTTTATACTATCGCAAATTCGAAGTCAATGAATGGCGCAATGCCAGGCAGCCATATTAAGGATGGATTAAGAAAATCTGAACTTATTATGATTGTGGTTTCAGTGATATTTACATTATTAATTATTCTTGAAATATATAAAATCTTTAGATTATTCAAGCCTACTGCAAAGAAATTAGCAAAGCTACAGGCTAAGGCTGAGAAGAAAGCTAGAAAGTAATATAAGAAAAGCAGGTGCTGCAAAAGCATCTGCTTTTTTAATATTTGCCACAATATATTGTGTATTAACTGACAATAGATTCCATATATTGACAACCTAATTATAGGTTGCTATAGTATCTATTGGACATATTAAGTGCACTTATATATGTCTATTTTTCTGAAGAGGTAGACATAATGAAAATTATTAAAAGAAATGGTAGTGAGATGCCATTCGACAGCAATAAAATCTTTGCAGCTATCTCACGTGCTAACATACAGGTAGACGAATCAGCAAGAATCACTGACGAAGACATTCGTAAAATTACAAATCAGGTTACAGA
>CACYLQ010000104.1 GCA_902775195.1 uncultured Pseudobutyrivibrio sp. | reverse complement strand
TCAAATCCAAGTTTTGGTAATTTTTTAGGCTTTAGTGGAGGGATAAAACAAGCGCCAACAATTTGTCTTTTTCAAAAAGGACTTTGTCGACGCTCTGAGAAGAATGCCTGTAAAAAGGCATTCTTCTGGTCTTTTAGGAAACATATATATAATCATTCAGCACTGGCTGCAAGCCTTCTTGCTTGATATCATCATACATGCAAGCAAGACTTCTACTGTCTGAAATTTCAAACTGCTCATCACCAGCCTCTGTTTCTTGATTTTTACCTGTATACTTCTCTTCATGGTCTCCTATACCTGTTGATACTCCTGCAGACACTTTAGTTGCTGCAATCTTTACAATACCATTTCTAAATTGGGCGCTTTCCCTTGAAGAAACAGTAATTCCTACAAATGGAAGGAATATTCTGTAGGCACATAGGATTTGGCATAACTGCTTTTCACCAACATCTAATGGATTAATTGTTTCATTATTAATAATAGGTCTTAATCTAGGACATGAAAGTGACATCTCTGCATGTGGATACTTTCTCTGCAGATAATATACGTGTAATGCACTAGCCAATGCATCCTTTCTAAAATCAGATAATCCTAATAATGCGGAAAATGCTACCCCTCGCATGCCTCCCATTAATGCTCTTTCCTGTGCATCAAATCTATAAGGCCATATTCTCTTGTTTCCCATCAGGTGTAGTGTTTCATATTTATCTGTATCGTAGGTTTCCTGGAAAACTGTGACATAATCCACACCACATTCGTGCAGATATTTATAGTCCTTTACATTTACAGGATAAATCTCGATTCCAACCATCCTAAAATATTTTCTTGCGATTTTGCAGGCTTCACCGATGTACTCAACATCTGACTTTGTAGGACTTTCACCGGTAAGAATCAGGATTTCCTCCATGCCGCTGTCAGATATAACCTTCATCTCATGCTCTATCTGTTCTAAAGAAAGCTTTAATCGATGTATCTTGTTATAGCAATTGAAACCACAGTAGACACAATAGTTTTCGCAGTAGTTTGCAATATATAATGGAGTGAATAGATATACTGTATTTCCAAAGTGCTTGCTGGTTTCAAGCTTTGCCTTTCTTGCCATTTGCTCCAAAAATGGTTCAGCTGCTGGTGAAAGTAGAGCTTTAAAATCCTCTATATCACATTTATCCTTTGCTAAAGCTCTTCTAACATCTGTCACAGTGTACTTACTGTAATCATAAGACTTCATTTCCTTCATAACATGCTCGCACACGTCTGATTCAATTACGTCCATTCCAGGCAGATATTTCATATGGTCGATTCTACTGCTTGGATCTGTCTCAAGCCTATGCTTTTTCTCCAACGCTGTCTGTGTCAGCTTATCTGAATCTATCAAAAAATGATTTTCCATGTCTGCCTCCTAGTGTAAAAATCCTGTAAGTGGATCTGATGCTGAAGCCCCTCTTGTAAGCACTCTTCCAAGTCCAGCTAAATAAGCCTTACGTCCTGCTTCAATTCCTGCCTTGAATGCTGATGCCATCATTGGCAAATCTCCAGCTGTTGCAAGTGCAGTGTTTGCCATAATAGCAGCGGCACCCATCTCCATTGCCTCGCATGCTTGGGATGGAGCTCCAATCCCTGCATCTACTATAATAGGAAGTTCTATTTCATCTATTAAAATCTGTATAAACTCTTTTGTAGCAAGTCCCTTGTTAGAACCAATAGGAGAAGCAAGTGGCATAACTGCCGCAGCACCTACATTCACAAGCTCTCTTGCTACATTTAAATCTGGATACATATATGGCAATACCACAAATCCTTCTTTTGCAAGAATCTCTGTGGCTTTAATTGTCTCGTAATTGTCTGGAAGCAGATATTTGCTATCTCTCATAATCTCAATCTTTACGAAATCACCACAACCTAACTCTCTTGCAAGACGTGCTATTCTTACTGCCTCTTTTGCATCTCTAGCTCCACTTGTATTTGGCAATAGTGTTACATTCTTTGGAATGTAATCTAATATATTCTCTTCTTCCTTTGTATTTGTTCGTCTCACCGCAAGCGTAATAATTTCTGCACCTGCATCCTTTATTGCCGCATCAATCAGCTTCATAGAATATTTTCCAGAACCAAGGATAAATCTTGAATTAAACTCTTTGTTGCCAATAACTAACTTATCATTTTCCATTATTCGAATCCCTTTCTTCTTATAATTAAGGTGTTACCTCACCCATTAATATTCTTAAAAGTATATGTGCCTCATGGGCTGCACATACCATCACTCTGCTTGCGATTAGACCAATACCATCATTTACATCACTTACTCCATCTCCACATAGATAAAACTTCTCACCTAACTTCTTTGTCCTTATTTCATTTGCGCTCCCAAAGCCAGCCATTCCAGAGCTAGATAATATGTATTTATCCCTACAGTTTTCAAGCACATAATTTACAAGCATTGCCTTACATTCCGCTTTATCAAAGGCTTCGCAAACAATGTCAGCTTCTTTAATCAATTTTGCAAGATTTGCTTCATCAACCTTCACTGTATGACAGTCAATCCCTATAAATGGATTAATCTCCAACAAGTTTTCCTTCAAAGCATCCGTCTTATTCATCCCAACCTGGTTAAACCTGTACTGTTGACGATGTAGATTAGTAACATCCACCTTATCAAAATCGATTAGAATCAACCTTCCTACACCTGCTCGCGCCAAACATATTGCAATATTCGAGCCTAACCCGCCTAAACCACAGATGGCTACTGTTGCATTCAAAAATTTTTCCTGATTCTCTTTTCCGTGGCGTGCTATCAGTGCTTCAAAAAACTCTTCCTTACTAACCATTTCAATCAGCCTCCACCAACAAAGCTAACAACCTCTACCACATCATCTTCTTTTAGAATGGTTTTGCCGTAATCACACTTGGATACAATTTCTTCATTTAACTCAACTGCAATCGTCTTAATGTCGTAATTGTATTCCTCAACAATCCCAGCAATAGTTTTGCCAGCGGCTTGTTCCTTTTTACCATTGATTAATACCATCACTATTCTCCTTTCAATCCATTTCAATCCCTTTTAAACTTAAGTACCCTCCAGATAACAAAAAAGGAAGCTACCTGATTACTCAAATAGCTTCCGCAAATATCTAACGTGTTCCCTACGTTGGCATTATCCAAATCAGGTATCGGTCGAAGGTCACACCTTCCTCTCAGCCTGTATACAAGCTCCCATCTATTAAGTTTTACCACACACTATATTGCTACAATAGACAAAATAATGCAAGTGGTTTTTATTATTTATCACTTTACACTGCTAAAGTATTATGATATTCTTCCATTAATAATATTTTAATTTAATAAACATTTAGGGAGGAGCCATGGATAACTTCTTATCAAAAGTCGAACTTATTAATAACGCAATCAACGGTTTTGTTTGGGGGCTTCCCATGCTTGTTCTTTTGGTGGGCACAGGAATCTTAATGACTTGTCTTACCAAGTTTTTCCAGATTTCTCATTTCAAGCATTGGATTTCAAATACCATCGGAGGTATTTTTAAAGACTCTAAAGTCACAGCCCATACTCACAAAGAAGATACTCAAATTTCGCAATTCCAAAGTCTTTGCACTGCTCTTGCTGCCACAATCGGTACTGGAAATATTGCAGGTGTTGCTGCAGCCATTGCCTCAGGTGGACCAGGAGCCATCTTTTGGATGTGGATTGTAGCATTCTTTGGTATGATGACAAACTTTTCTGAAAATGTACTTGGTATCTACTACAGAAGAAGAAATGAAAAGAACGAATGGTGTGGCGGTGCCATGTATTATCTTCGAGATGGACTTGGTTCTAAAATGGGGTGCCGTCATCTAGGTTCTTTCCTTGCCATACTTTTTAGCATATTTTGCATTTGCGCTTCCTTTGGTATTGGAAACATGGGACAGGTCAATTCTATAGCAGTAAACATTAACTCTGCTTTCGGTGTTCCTTCTATTATAACTGGTATCTGTCTCATGATTTTTGGAGCACTTGTTATTGTCGGTGGATTAAAAAGAATTGCAGCTGTCACAGAAAAGCTGGTTCCTTTTATGGCTATCATTTACCTTATTTGTGCGATCATCGTTTGCCTTTTCCATATCAATCAGTTCGGAGCAGTTTTTGTTTCCATTTTCAAAGGTGCCTTTGGCATGAGAGCTGTAGGTGGTGGAATTGTAGGTAGCGGTATTTCCATGGCTGTTCAATGGGGAATGAAACGAGGTGTATTCTCAAATGAAGCCGGACTTGGTTCTTCTGTTATGGTTCATTCTAGTTCAAATGTTAGAGAGCCAGTAGTTCAGGGAATGTGGGGAATCTTCGAAGTGTTTGCAGATACTATCGTTGTGTGTACAATCACCGCCTTCGCTGTTCTTTCCAGTGGATTAGTTGATTTAGATACAGGAGTCGTTCTTTCCTCTCAGGTTTCCACCGCACTTGTTGCCGAAGCCTTTTCAACTGTTTTTGGTAAATTCGGTTCTGGCTTTATCGCAATCGCCATTCTTCTATTTGCTTTCTCCACCACACTTGGTTGGAGCCAATATGGAAGTAAGGCCTTTGAATACCTATTTGGTAGAAAGAATATCAAATTCTATCAAATCATCTTTGTACTGTTCATAGTTATAGGCGCCACCATGGATTTATCTCTGGCGTGGGATATTTCCGATACTCTTAACGGTATGATGGCAATCCCTAACCTTATCGGTGTTTTATCTCTCAGCGGTACAGTTGTTAAAATAACTAAGAATTATATTGATAGAATCCTCCTTAATAAAGATGTTAAACCAATGCTTTCAGCACTAGAAGATATCCAACGAAAGCACGAAGAAGAAATCAAAGCATAAAAATACGCGGCAACCTTTAATGTTGCCGCGTTTATTTTTTATTTTATATTTACACTTCCATCATTTCCAATCAAATAGCAAGCATCCTTCCCGCTATTATATTTTGTTTCCCAATTTCCAAAGGATATTGTAATCTCCTTTGCATCTGTTTTTACTACATAGGAAATCATACCATCCTGATAGCTTTCGCCTTTATACCAACCACCGTAAGTTGTTGAAGCTTTATCTCCTTCAGAAATAACCACAGTGTATTTCTTATCTGCCTGGAAGTTAATGCAATCACTTGGGATTCCACTCAAAGTAATCACTGTACCCTCCCCTATTTTTTCTGTAGAAAGTGTTGCCACAACATCTACTGTGTTTAACGCATTCTCACCTAAGCCAGCAGGTACATCTGAAATCTTATTAGCATAACTGACAGGTAAGCTAATGGTTTTAGCTTCAGCAGCCCGGACAGATGAAACACTACCAGATACTAACAAAATCAGTGCAAGAATAAAACTAAAAACAACATAACCACTTCTTTTAATAGCACTACTCATAATAACCCCTCCTTTGCCAGCTAAATACAAACAGGGAGATACAAGCAGCACCTAACTGCTATGTATCTCCCTTGGTGTAAGTCTAATTATAGATTTCTGCATCCACTAAATCAATCAAAAGAATTTGAAAAAAATGTGATTTCTATGTAAGCCGTGTACTAAAGTCCGTGTCCCTTGCATAAGTCCTACATTTTATTATTTTGCCTTCTCTAATGCATCATCAACAGCACCTAAAAATCCCTTAGATGAGTATGTTGCTCCGGATATTCCGTCCACATCTGTAGATTGATTTTCAATAACCTCATCTATCAGGATTTTGCCATCAACGTCCTTATCAAAGAATTCCTTATCATCCACAAACTTGGTAATCACTATATCTGTTATAGCTCCATCCTTTACAGTGACATCAACTCCAATGTTTCCATTATTACCCATGGCCTCACCATTATATGTTCCATCTTCAAGGTCAACCGTTGACCCTGAAGACCTAGATGACCCTGCTTTCGTTTTTATATTTTCATCTTTTGCATTTACTGTACTAGTATTCATGATTACAGCTACAGCTAATGTTGCCAAAAACAATGCTGTAGCCATTGCAACTATTTGCTTTTTTGGAATAATCTCTAAGTTAGATTTGTTCACAGCCTTAATCACCCTGCATAGGAAATAGCTAATAAATACAAATCCATATACAAAAACTGTAAGGTCATATCCCATTTCTCCCTTCAAAGCTCTTGGAACCATAAGAAGCATTACATGTATAAACAATAAGAAATAAAAGATGTATGCACTTTGCTGCAAGCTTTTCCATGTCTTGCCATTCATCCTTTTTCTAACAGCTTTGAATGATGTTATGAAAAGAGGAATCATTAGTAGGGACATAACGACGGAATCTATTATAAAAACAATTGTTGCTACATCCAGATTTCCGCTCCCATTTACTACCATATTAATGTATTGTTTCGAATAGGCAATTCCATGACCGATTCCAAGTATAGATGCAATAATCGATATCTGCCCTCTAATTGGCATAAATATTTTCGCCCCAAGACTTCTTGAAGGAAATGCACTTGCGTACATAACAATAACAAAAAGGGCTCCCGTTAAACCACCTCTTGCTATTATTGGCAACACCCAGTCATTAACTATTGCAGGCATATCGAAATCCGCCCATGTCATAACTACTGAAGCAATTCCAATAATCGCCGCCCCCACATAAAATGTAGTTGGCTTTTTTATAAGTAGATTTGAACATAGAATAACAAATAGTAACGCTATACATAAAGAAATCAAAAATATCATTATTCCACCGTAACAGCTACATTTGCATAATTATCACTTGATATTGCAATTGCGTAGCTTCCTT
>CACYLQ010000103.1 GCA_902775195.1 uncultured Pseudobutyrivibrio sp. | reverse complement strand
CCTGAATCGTGATGAGTGTAGCCATCAATCCCAATCTCATCCCCGTAGTAAATACAAGGGATGCCTGTCCATAATAGCTGAGATATTAAAACAGCCTTCACTTTGTCAAGGCTATAACCTTCATAGTTGTGAATTCGTGCAACATCATGACTGTCCACAAGATTCATCTGTGCATCGGCAATAACCTGAGGAAATTTGCTGTAGTGCTCCACTGTGCGGGCCACCACATCCTCTGCAGTCATTTTGTAAGGCACTGCTGCAAGTGTTTCGTTTCTGGAAACAAACAGCTCTGGCAATCCTGTAAACTGCCTTAAAATCCTGCCGAAGCCATAATAGTTCATAGGTGTGTTCCACAAATCACCCTGAAGATATTTTGTGCAATCGCCCCAGTGCTCGCCAATGATAAAAGCATCAGGATTCTCTTCACGTATGGCATCGCATATTTCTTTCCATAAATCATCTGCAAGCTGAACCTTATCATTTTTGGCAAAAACATCTGCCACATCAAATCGCCAGCCATCAATTGAATAAGGTGGCTTTAGCCATTTTCTTAAAACAGAATCTTCGTTTCTATAAATAAGGTCCTTTAGCTCCTCGTTTCTGTAATCCAGCACTGGAAGAGAATCATAACCACACCAGCCCATAAGGGTATGGTCTTCCTTCTCAAAATAGAAATGTCTTTTTTCCTTCACCCAGTAGTGAGTATTTCCTGTGTGGTTTATGGAAATATCAAGAATCAGCTTCATATCATTTTCGTGAAGAGCCTTAGACAATTCCTCCAAAGCCTTGTCGCCGCCGAAGCCTTCATCCACGTGGAAATAATCGCTACAGTCGTATTTGTGATTAGATGGTGCGCTAAAAATAGGATTTAAATAAATGGCAGTAACTCCCAAATCCTTTAAATATGAAATATGCTCTATCACCTTGTAAAGATTGCCCCATGCATGTGGGAAAATCTGATAGAACACTGCACCCTCTACCCAATCTGGCTGCCTAAAATCTGCAAGGATTACAAAATTATTAGCATTGTCCGGTACGTAGGTGGTAACCCCTGCCTGAGTGTAATAATAGATGACATTTTTTCTAACCACTACAAAATGATAGGAAATAACAGGCTCGTTGACATCAATGTTAGTCTCGTAATATGCAAGCTTTCCTCGGATGCCTGTTCTCTTCATTTCGTGGTATTCTTCTGCTCCATTTCTAATTCTAAGCAAAAATACAGCTGCAACATCATCATCAAGCATGGAAAGCTTGATGGTGACATTATCTGATAGCTTAGGAGTAGGGTTATCTACATAGTTTTGTGTTCCGTCTGAATAAATACTTTGTGTAAAAAAATCCATAAATTACCTGCCTGTCAAACTAGCCTTTTACTGATCCAGAAAGTCCTTCTACGTAGAATCTCTGAAGCCATACAAAAAGAATAACTATTGGTATTGCAACGATTACTGCGCCTGCAGCAAACTGTGTATAGTAAGCGTCGATTCGTCTAAAATCTGTAAGCCAGTAAAGACCTACCGCTACTGTGTAAGAGCTTTGCTTGTCGCCAAACAGCATACTTGGGAAGATGTAATCACTCCAGGCTGCAAGGAATGCGCCTAATGCCTGATATACTACAATGGACTTTGAAAGTGGCAATGTAATATGAGTGAAAATCTGTAGTCTGGATGCGCCATCAATAATGGCTGCCTCGTCAATAGCTCTTGGAATAGTATCAAAGAATCCTTTACTTACATGGTAGCCCATGGCAGCGCCTGCAGCTCCTACCACAATAAGAGCAAACAGCGACTGGTTGATTCCTAGTCCCTTAAGGATGTTATACACAGCGATAAGTGACATGAACCCTGGGAATAAACCGATTATCATAAGGATGTTCATAAAGGCCTTACGTCCTGCAAATCTGGTACGGCTTAAGATATAAGATGTTGCAAGAATAATCAGTGTGTTAATCACGCATGCGCACATTGCAACAATAAATGTGTTAAGCCACCATTTTGCAAATGGAATAACCGAATCGGCTGCAAACAATTTAGCAAAATTATCAAGAGTAAGATGCTTTGGGAAGAAGTATCCTACGTAGTATCCTGGCTCTGCTCTAAGTGCTGTAAGAACAATCCAAAGGATTGGGAATACCCAGATAACGCTCATGATTGTAAGAGCGATATAGCCTCTGTTTGTCTGAGTTACACGCATGATAAACACCAGTGCCACGTATGCAAATACAAATCCCAGCCAGTAGCCTATGGAAAGATTCTTGTTCAAAAATCCCTTTACAAGATTTCCACCTTCTAAAATGCTCTTAGAAGAGAATAAAAGAAAAGTCCAAAAGGCTGTAGCGCATGCCTGCAATACCTGCCAGGTTTTAAAGGAAAGCTTTGTTGTCTTTATGATATTTGCCACGCAAAGTACAAATGACATTATCGTAAATACGATAGTTAAGTACATAAATAATGTTAAACCAGATTTTTCATTAACCCCTGTAAGACTAAGTGCAATTGATAAAATGTTTTTTCTGCCATCATTAATACTAGCATATGGCAGGAATAAGCCTGTAAACATAAGCAATGTAGCTACAATTGAATGGAAAAAATATTTCAAATTTAATCCTATTACTGTTCTATTCATTAGCTAAATCCCTCCTCATTTTTCAGTGCATTAGACCTTGAGAAAGAGACTAATGTAAATATAGCCGAGATTACAAATATAATGATGCCAATTGTGGCAGCTAAGTTGTAATCGTTACTATCCTTTGTCAGCTTGTATAGCCATGTTACAAGCAAATCGGTTTTTCCAGCGCCCTTATAGTAATTAAGAGTCAGTGGCTCTCCTGCTGTAAGGAAATAGATTGTATTAAAGTTATTAAAATTACTAATAAGGTTTGAAATCAAATATGGTGTTGTTACAAACCACATATATGGGAATGTGATTTTTCTAAACATCATAAATGGGCTGGCACCGTCTATTTTTGCTGATTCGTACAGCTCCCCTGGAATATTCATAAGGATTCCACTAACCATAAGCATAGTTACCGGAACACCAATCCAAAAGTTTACAATGATAACTGAAAATCTTGCCCATGTGCCGTTTGATAAAAATGGCAGAGCTGAATTTGTGAATCCCCACTGCTGCAAAAGCACATTAAAGATTCCCTTTTCGCCTAACATTGTGGCAACTACTCTAAGAGAAATAAATGCTGGGATTGCCATTGTAAGAACGAATATTGTTCGCCAAACCTTTTTAAATTCGATTCCCTTTGAATTGATAATCATTGCAAGGAACATTCCGCCAAAATAACAAGAAAATGTTGCCGCGAAGCCCCAGATAAGTGTCCATCCAAGCACTGGCCAAAATGTTGCCGATAATCTATCACTGGTAGATAACAATGTAATAAAGTTTTTGATACCTACCCAGTCAAACAGATTTCCTGGTGGCTGATGATTTGAATCGTAATTTGTAAATGCCATCAAAATCATGTAGATAAGTGGCATTACTGTAAACACGCCAAGTCCAACCACTGGAACACTTAGGAATAAGAATCTGATGTTCTTATTTGCCAAGCTTCTAATATCTTCAATAAAATTATTGTTGTGCTTACCTTCCTTAGCGCGATTTAATGCTGCCCTTCCAGATGAAATGGTAAACAGCCAAAATAAAATAAATGCGATGGTTATTACTACAGTCACAACGCCTGACAACAAAATAAGCATTGAGTTGTCACCAGCAGACATTTCGTAAATACCAAGCTCTTCATTGAAGGCCATCCCCTGAACGTTTTCGCCAAGGGTAATTAAGCCCCTTAATCTTTCAAAGCCAGTAAGAATCATAAACAAAATGTATGATATCTCTATGCCTAGAAAAATAAGTCCCTTTAATATTTGTCCGCAGGCGACATTAGCCGCGCCGCAGACAACATATGAAATTTTTGAAATAATATCTTTTCTCATGTTTTTATTCTGTTAATGTACCTGTAATACTGTCTACAAGTGCATCAAGTTGCTCCTGAAGATTTGCTTTTGTAACATCACCGTAGTAGATTCCTTCACCAAGTGCCTTCATTGGATCCCAGTAATCTCCCATCTTTGGAATGCTTGGCTGGTTTGTAGCCTTAGCTGCCTGTGCGTTAAGAGCTGAAGCAACGAAGTCTGCCTGGATTTCATCGCTAGCTGCAAGAGATGCAAGCACTGGAATATCTCCCTGCTTTTCATATCTTGTAAGGCAGTTTTCTGCATTGCCCATGTATACTGCAAGCTGCTGTGCAGCAAGTGGATACTGAGTATTAGACTTTACAGTGATTGTCTTGAAATCTACAAAGTTTGAAAGCTGAACTTCCTTGCCACCAATAGTAGCTGTTGGAAGAGCTACAGCACCAAGGCTATCACCAAGAGCCTCTCTGAATTCTGGAGCTGACCATGCACCAGATGTTACGGCTCCACAGTTACCATTTTTGAATTCTGAGCCTGCAACACCATCAATATCCTCGATATACTTAGGATTGTGAGCAAGGTCGATTAAGTACTCACCAGCAGCAAGACCGTTTGCATCATTGAATGAGCAGTCTGTTGGGTCCTGGCCATCCTCACCAAAGAGTGTTCCCTCGTTTCCAAGGAAATACATTTCTGTATACCATGAATCTGTCATCTTTGAACCAAAGTTATATTTTCCTTCTCCAAGGTCCTTTGCCATCATAGTATCAAGGTTCTTTACCTCATCCTCTGTGTACAAATCCTTGTTGTAATACATGAAGAATGTATTAGGTGAAAAAGGAACTGCATAAGTAATATCATCAACAGTTACTGCATTAAGCGCTGACTCTGGAAGCTCATCCTTAATAGTTTCAAAATCCTTTACGATAGGAAGAAGCAAGCCCTTATTGGCAAGATCAGCAACACCGCCTGATGGTGTATAGAAGATATCTGCTGCTGTATCAGCATCTGTCTCAAGGTTTGCTGGAGCCTCATCAATACCTACAACTGCAATTTCATAAGTGATGTTGAACTCATCATGAATCTCATCAAACTTCTTTACCATTGCATCTGTAATATCTACCTCTTCCTCAGGCACCCAAATCTTAAGTGTTACATCCTGAGTTTCTCCTGCGCTAGCCTGCTTATCAGAACCAGCACCTTCCTCCTTTGTAGAACCGCAGCCTACAAATGCTCCTGCGAGCATCATTGCACTAAGCATCAATGCTCCAAATTTCTTCAACTTCATCCTTCTTTTCCCTCCGTTACTATAAAGTTGTGCGTTTAACTTGCTTGCATACTATTACAAGCATATTGTTTGGGTTTGTTTTAGGTTAATCGCTTAACTAGAAGTATAGCTACCACCCCCATAATCGTCAAGTACCAAATTTCTTTTCGCCGTAATTCATAAGTGACCACCCCAAACTTTGGGAAATTTACACAAAAAAAGCAGGTTTTGCCTATATATTGCAAAACCTGCTTTTTTAATTTTTCTTAGCGAATGGAATAGTGAAAGCAATGCTGCATAATTCAGCTCATATATATGCTTTGAAAACCTACAATATGTCCGCTCTCTACATACTTTACACTTCCCTTACGGTTTGGCGTTCGATGATTTGGACGGGGAGGTGGATGTCGGCGGTGTAGTCCTTGTTGCCTTCGAGGATTTCGAACATGCCACGTCCTGCTGCATTTGCTTTTTCGTTGATGTCCTGGGAGATGGTGGTAAGCTTTGGATTTACGTACTCACCTTCTGCCAGATTGTCGAAGCCTATGACGGATATGTCGTCTGGGACGCTAAGCCCGCACTGCTTCATGCCTTCGATGATTCCGAAGGCTACGATATCTGACATGGTAGCAACAGCTGTGTAGCCCTTGCCAGATAAAGCTATGTCGTTACCTACAGTGATGGCGCCGTTGTACACGGTGTCTGTTCTGTAGATGTCATCTTCTGTAAATTCTATATTGGCCTCTTCGCAGGCCTTCATAAAGCCTAGGTATCTTTCCCTGACAACACCTGGACCTTTGTAATCCGGACAGGCTAAGGCTATTTTCCTGTGGCCTTTTCCGATAAGATATCTAGCTGAAAGATAGCCGCCCTTGTAGTCATCAAGACCTACGTTTACGATGCCTTTTTCTTTGGTGTAGGTATCTAAAAATACCACTGGAGCATCCAGGGCGCTGATGATTTCCTTAACGTCTGACTCCACAACTCCTAAGAAGAATACGCCATCTACATTCCATGAAGACAGCTGTGGTATTACCTGACGGCAGTCTGGGACGCATCTTAGCATAAGATAGTATTCCTTGCTTCGTACGTAGCGCTCTAAAGCTGCAACCATTCTTGCATAATATGGATTCATAAAGAAATCTTCATCTGGACCAATGTAAGGAACAACCAGGCCAATCATCCTGCTTTCCTTTTTGGCTAGGGAACGGGCCATGGCGTTAGGCTTGTAGTCCACTTCCTTTATGATTTTTTCGATTCGTTCTTTAGTTACTGCAGAAACCTTGCTGGTATTTCCGTTTAATACATTAGATACAGTGGCTGTACTAACCCCTGCTAGCTTTGCGATGTCTTTAAGATTCATTATACTCTCCTAGGTTAATATTTGATAAAACGTTTAACCACTAATAACTATAGGCATTTACAGCGTTTCTGTCAATTAAAATAGCTCCATTAACGCATCCTTTAGCTCCAAATCAATATCCTCTGAAAGCAATGCCCTGCCATATTCTTCCTTGGAGGTAGAATTCATAATGCTGTTATATATTCTTTCTTTTTGCATTATCTCAATCCATGCATT
>CACYLQ010000102.1 GCA_902775195.1 uncultured Pseudobutyrivibrio sp. | reverse complement strand
GAATTCTTTTTATTGACTCTAGGTCCATACTCCCTAAAATCCCCTCTAGATACATTCATATACAAGCCTCGATTCAAAAAACGTTGTGTCTTTGTGTATAAAACTAGCAAAAAATAATATTTCTACTAGACAATATTCCTGATGAATTATATCATAATGACATATCTTAAACAAATTATTTTATTAGGAAGGATACATAAATATGGACGAAAATGAAGTATTTCCAGTTGACAACGAAGACGATGATGTAGTTGTCACACTTAATTTAGATGATGGTTCTGAAGTTACATGCGAAATTCTCACTATTTTTGATATTGGAGACCAGGATTATATCGTTCTTCTCCCACTTGATGAGAATGGTGAAGAAAACGCTGACGGAGAGGTTTACATCTATCGTTATTTCGAAGATGAAACAGGCGCCCCATCACTTGATAACATTGAATCAGATGATGAGTACGCTGCAGTTTCAGCTAAGTTTGATGAGCTCTATGGCGAAAGCATGGAGGAATAATCCAGCTCAGTAAGGAATCGGGATTTATCCCGATTCTTTTTATTTGTATAGCTTAGATACAGATTTTTCTTAGTTCGTGTCATTCCCACATAAAACAATCTTCGCTCACCTTCTATATCCTCTTTTGATACAGCTTTATTTGTTGGGATTATACCCTCATTTGCAGATATAATAAATACATTTTCAAACTCCAGACCTTTGCTGGAATGCAGGGTATACAGTCCAATTTTTCCAGCTTTATCTGCTCCCCTATTTTTATTTTCATAATCAACCTTTAATTTAAGAATATTAAGCTTATCTATTGATTGCTTTAAGGTTTTACAATCGGATAAAACCCCACCTAGAAAGTCCAATACATCTACATATTCGTTGACAGACACCTGATTTTTGACTGCCTCCTCCTGCAAAAAGCTTTTATATCCCATTACGTTTTTAATATAGTTAATTGCAGCCAAGGGACTCATTTTAGATATAAGCCTGATGTCGTTTATTAATGATTCTACCTGCATAAAATTAGAGGGAGTATTACTGTAAAACCTAAGCATTCCATCTAAGGTTTTACCACATTCCACTGCCCTTCTATGTAGATATCTATTAGGTCTATTCATTACTGAAAGAATTCTTGCCTGAGTACTGTTTCCAATTGCAATCTGAAAGTAGTTTTCTATATCATTTATCACAAAATGAGTATATATATTAGGCATCTGCTCCTTCAAATAAAAGGGTAGCTTTTCATTAATCAGCCTGTCTACAATATATCTGGCATCAGTATGATTCCTGTATAAAATGGCTATTTGTCCATAGTCAGTGCCTGATTTTCTAAGGCTTTTTATAGTATCAACAATATCCTTAGCCTCCGCATAATCATCCTCATACCCATTTATACGAAGACCTCCCTCTGGTGCTGTGCTATTTATGCTCTTTTCAAATCGGCAAAGATTCTTAGCAATAAGCTTTGATGAGGACTCAACTATGTTTTTAGGATTTCGATAATTATAGTTTAGCAAAATGGTTTCTGTGTTTTCATAGGTACTAAGGAATTTTTGCATAAGACCTGGATTTGCTCCTCGAAACCCATAAATAGATTGGTCGTCATCCCCTACGCAAAATATATTATTCGTTCGTTTGGAAAGCATACATATCAACTCAAACTGAATATCATTCATATCCTGCATTTCATCCACGAGAAAATAGGAAAACCTTTTTTGCCATCTAGCAAGTACATCAGGCTTTTTCTTAAATAAGCGATATGTTTTTGTCAGCATATCATCGAAATCCACTACATGATATTTTCTTTTTAAGGATTCATAAGCCTTTAAAAACTGTATTAAATCATCTTTTTCTATTATCTTTGGTTCATAGTCCAAAATGCCTTTTGCAGAATTATAAAATGCGGAAAGCTCAGCAGAATAAATTCCAAGCATGCTATTATCATCAAATCTTTTATCAATAAGTCGCATGGCATCAAGTAGTATTTTGTTTCTGTACGAGCCCATCAGTATATCTGATGTTTTATAATTCATTTCCTTCTTTAAAATGCCCCAAAATAAAGAATGGAACGTTCCGAAGGTTACCGGATATATATCATCTGATAACCTATCGAAACGTTCCTTCATTTCAATAGCTGCGGCTTTAGTGAAGGTAATCACTAAAATCTCTTCAGCTGGGACACCAGATTTTATTAATTCTATTACTCTTCGAGTAAGTACAGCTGTCTTTCCACTGCCAGGACCTGCCAAAACCATGCATGGTCCTTCCTTTTTCATTACAGCTTTAAGCTGACTATCATTTAATTCCATAAATTATCTAATAGTCCAACTTACCAAAAATCTAAGGTTCCCCAACCTCATATATTAAGATAACTTTTCAATTGCTGCTTTGATACGCTTGATTGATTCTTCCTTGCCAAGAATCTCCATAAGCTCTGTTGCACCACCAGGTGTCATCTGCTTTCCTGAAACAGCTGTACGAACTGGCCAGAGCACGTATCCGTTTTTGTATTCATGCTCAGAAGCAAATCCTGAAAGAAGTGCGTAAAGAGCATCGTTAGAATAATCATCCTGAGCCTCAAGAACTGGTAAAAGCTCCTTGAGAACTGCAAGTGATGTTTCCTCGTTTGTCTTCATCTTCTTGTGAGTATACATTGAGCTGTCATACTCTGGTACAGCATCAAAGAAATCAACATGGTCCTTGATGTCTGGGAAGATTTCGATTCTTGTCTGAACCATCTTAGCAATCTTCTTAAGGTCATAATCGCCCTTAATGTATTCCTTAAGATATGGCTCAGCCATCTCATAGAACTTATCAAAATCCATAGCCTTCATGTATTCACCATTCATCCACTTAAGCTTTGTGATATCGAATACTGCAGGTGACTTTGAAATACGATGATAATCGAATTCCTTAACAAGCTCCTCTAAAGAGAAGATTTCGTTATCGTTTTCTGGAGACCAACCAAGTAATGCTACGAAGTTAACAACAGCCTCTGTTAAAAAGCCCTGCTCGATTAAGTCTTCATATGAAGAGTGACCTGAACGCTTAGAAAGCTTCTGGTGCTCCTCGTTTGTGATAAGTGGACAGTGAATGTACTTAGGTACTTCCCAACCAAATGCCTCATAAAGACGATTGTACTTTGGAGAAGATGAAATATATTCGTTACCACGAACTACATGTGTAATACCCATAAGGTGATCATCAACTACGTTTGCAAAATTGTATGTAGGATATCCATCAGACTTGATAAGAATCATATCATCAAGCTCTGCATTATCAACAGTAATCTCACCGTAAAGCTCATCTACGAAAGTGGTTGTGCCTGTACGTGGGTTGTTCTGACGGATAACATAAGGCTTACCAGCAGCAAGATTAGCCTCTACCTCTTCCTTTGAAAGGTTGAGGCAATGCTTATCATAGATATGGATTTCCTTACCACCGATAACCTGCTTACACTCCTCAAGACGCTTTTCATCGCAGAAGCAGTAATATGCCTCTCCTTTTTCAACAAGCTGCTTTGCGTATTCAAGATAGATGCCTGCTGCCTGTCTTTCAGACTGAACATAAGGGCCAACACCCTTGTCCTTATCAGGACCTTCATCATGGATAAGACCTGTAGCTGCAAGTGTTCTATAAATAATATCAACAGCGCCTTCAACAAGACGTTCCTGATCTGTATCTTCTATTCTAAGAAGGAAATCTCCTCCCTCGTGCTTAGCTACTAAATATGCATAAAGAGCTGTACGAAGATTACCAACGTGCATACGACCAGTTGGTGATGGTGCGAAACGTGTTCTTACCTTACTCATTATTTTTCCTCACTAATAAATAAATTTAGGACTGCATACTAAATGCAATCCTAATTTATTCTATACTAATTTCAAATTTTTTCAAGTCTCAGCGAGGGATTTATAGACTTGGTGCTTCTTGCTTCAAATCTTCTGGAGGTTCACCCTCAAATCCTTCTGGTCTTTGTCCTCTTTCCATCTGGCCATCACCTTGGCCACCACCAAAGTTTTGGCCTGGGCCACCGCCTTGACCACGGCCACCCATGCCGCCCATTCCGTTTGCAGAACCACCAGCTTCAACTACAACAGAATCTACTGTAAAGCTGATAGACTCCTCATCATTTGCATAAACTGTATAAGAGCTGCCATTTTCCAAGCCTGCCACAGAAATAATCATTGTATTTCCTGATACTTCTGGTGTATAAGCAAATAATGAATTGCCATCAGAATCCTTAATCTCTATTTTTTCGTTGGCGCTAAAGCTGCCATATACAACTGTTGTTTGCTTGCTGGTATCAGAAATTGGGCTGTTAACATCTCCTACTGCAACTACTGTGCCGCCATTAATTACGGCTGAACTGTTGTCGGCATCTATTCCGCCTTCTGGTGCTTGGCCGCCTAAAGCATATACAGTTCCACCATTAATTGTAATACAGCCTTCAGAGTTTCCATTGCAGTCAAGTGCATCGCCTCTGTTTGTTGAAACAGTAACACTACCATCATTAATTTCTAAATATGTAGCAGCATTGATTCCATCATCCTCTGCCTTTATATCAATAGTTCCTCCATTAATATAAACAGCATTTTTTGATTCAATACCTTCATCTTCACTGCTACCTGTAATCTCGCCACCTGTCACAACAAAAATGTCTTCACTTTCAATCAAATCACTTGCAGCAGTAATATTAATATTTCCTCCATCAATGCAAACCAAATCATTTGCATGCATACCATCTGTACCATTTGATGTGATATTGATTATTCCGCTTTCTACGTATAGCTTGTCATCTGATGCAATACCATGCTTATGATTTGCAGTAATATTTAAAGTTCCTTCTCCTAAAATAACAACATCGTCTTCACAGGAAATAACTCCCTTTCCGATTTCCTCTCCAGTAGTTGAATCTGTCGCGTAGGTGTCACTATCAGTAAGATTGTTTGTTGTGCCTTCAGCCAATTCTATGTATAAATTCTTGACCTGACTTCCGTAGATTACAGGTCCAGTTGTACTAGTGAGAGTCACATCGTTTAATATAAGCTTTACATTTTCTTCTGTGTTGATAACAATAGAGCAATCCTCTGATGTACCCTTAAGTGTATATGAGCCCCCTTCTGTTATAGTGCACACGCCATCTTCCGCTGTAGCGCCTGAACCACTTATATCAATACCTAAATCCGAAAATGTTATGGTCCCTTTTTCTTCCCAATCTGTT
Source organism: uncultured Pseudobutyrivibrio sp. (assembly GCA_902775195.1). GTDB lineage: Bacteria > Bacillota > Clostridia > Lachnospirales > Lachnospiraceae > Pseudobutyrivibrio. The sequence continues at coordinate 1,556 of CACYLQ010000102.1, read as the reverse complement.
TTAACTGTTAGCACATTATAGGTTTCAGTGCCATCGCTACTTGCTGCAGCAGTTGCAGTGGTTGTGTCTGTTGTAGATTTGCTGCTTGTTTTATTATTTCCGCAGGCTGTTACTGCTGCTACCATCATAATAGCCAAAATGCTTAATACTATTCGTTTCTTCATAATTACAACTCCTCTGCTTCATTCATATCACATCTACCACAGATTACTGTGAGATTACCATTTCTCATTCTGATATCATCTAAGAACTGCTTTTCTTCTCTTTCATTTTTTAGCTTAACTCTGTAATTTATCTCATACATAGACCCCATATTAGTAGTTCTTACAGCTATTTGTCTGTTTTCTTTAGTATATCTTTCAAACAAGTCATCGAAGATATCACTATAATCAAGATTCTCTGGGATTGTAATTCTTAAGTCCTTTTCTTCAGTATTGTTAGCACCATATTTAATTGCATTTAAGATAAAGTAAATGACGCAGATTGCGGTTGTTAAAATTGTTGCCAAAATCACCTCGCCAACAGCGCATACAATACCGATTGTCATTGAAAAGAATATAAAGCTTATGTCCCTTGAGCTTCCCTGAAGTGATCTAAATCTTACTAATGAAAATGCTCCAAGTACTGCGATAGATGTTCCGAAATTTCCATTTACAACCAATAATACGATACAAACTAAAATTGGAAGTGTTATCAGTGTTCTTGCAAAGTTTTTTGAAACCCTATTACCTGTTTTCATGTAGGTTAAAGAAATAAGTAATCCAAGTAACCCTGCCGCTACTGAATAGATAACTGCCACGCTATTTGTTATTTCCACCTCAGCTGTTGTGGTTCCAGATAATGCTAATAAAATTGACTCCATGTTATTTTCTCCTTACGCTTCTTTTAATTGTTTCTTATAGAAATTTCCATACTTCGAAAATGAAGTTGGATAAATCTGATATTTTGATAACAGCCTTGCAAACCAAAGTGGCATAGCATCTGAAATTTTTACCTCCATCAGCCTGGCGCCCTTTTCTAATAAATAATCGTTGTCCTCATCAATATATAGTGTAAGATTTTTATCTCTGCTTCTAATGTTGATATCAAAGGTAACTCTAAATTCAGGGTCCTCTTTTCCAAACATTGCTATTCTGTCATAGGCTATGTATCTTTTAGGCTCCAATGGATAATGACTGAAGAAATAATCTATCTCTTTAAATATCTGATTTGGATTGGTAGGCATCCTACCATCAATGAGATACATTTCAGCCTCTTCCATTGGAATGGCCACCCTTCGCTTATTCACAAGCCCCTTGTACTTTTTCTTGATTTCCAAAAAGCACATACTGTCATAAGTTGGTTCACCATAGCAACGAACTCTAAATTTTTCTTTGTATTTAGGTCCTTCTATGGAGGTTCGAATTAATTCATCTGTTGGTGTGTCATAATAGATATTTCTTATGGTATGAAGTCCGTATTCATCTTCTAGCATGTATTCATCTAATTCTTTTTTGAATGCCATATAAGTTTTCTCATCTAGTAAAAACTTCTTTTCATATCTGTTGAATACCTTT
>CACYLQ010000101.1:1672-8475 GCA_902775195.1 uncultured Pseudobutyrivibrio sp. | reverse complement strand
TTAACAATGTCTCTCCAACGTAACTCATGTGTAATCCTCCTATTAGTTCATAGTTGCAAGTAATGCGCCAGCATCAACCTGCTGACCTTCGTTGCAGTTGATTGATGCAACAGTACCATCCTGTGGAGCAACAACAGGTGTTTCCATCTTCATAACCTCAAGAACAACAACTGCATCACCCTTCTTTACAGCTGTACCAGCTGCTGCTGCGATTTTAACAACCTTTCCAGCAGCTCCTGCTTCAATCTTAACAGCTCCAGCCGCTCCAGTTGCTACAGGTGCAGCTGCCTTAGGTGCTGCAACAGGTGTTACAGGAGATACTCCAGAGCCTCCCTTATCTTCAACAGTTACATCATAAACTGTTCCATTAACAGTAATTGTATAATTTTTCATGGTATTCCTCCTAAACATTAACGTCTTTTCTTAATTGAACGAACTACAAACGAATCTGTAGAAGCGCCTGTGCTTGCAGCAATTGCGGCAGCGATAACTGCTACTAACTGTAAATCGTCTGTTTCATTTTTAACTGGTGCAGAAACTGCAGCTGGAGCAGCAACTACTACTTCCTCTTTAGCCTTAGCCTTGTTCTGTACCTTTGCAATGAGCTCGAAGCTCTTAATAATTCCAGACATTACAACAAGCATTGCAAATACAATAAGGATACCCATTACTGTATTAAGACCAGCCTTTTGCATTGTCTCCCCAAGAGAATAAACTGGCTCGATATTGATTGCTGTTGCACCGTTTTTCATATCATTAGCGTTAAATACAACAGTGAGCTTTAAATCTCTTTTTGAATAATGTCCAACAAGTGTTGCTGTAATTGTTTTACCTGATTTTGATACATCAAATGCCTTTGTTCCACCAATATTGATAGGCCCAATATTGACGCCACCAATTACTGCATTGTTATCATAGTAATCTACGAAATCGCCCTTTAAGCTATAGCATTCTTTCCAATCAGCGAACAAACCAGCTGAAACCTGATCATCTGAGCTTTCAGCCTGTGTAATGTAAGATTCAGCTGTAGCTCCATCAATTGATTCAAGCTGTGTCATTGTATTCTTAAGCATTTCTTCGTAGTTAGATTTTGGAAGACCACCGATTTTTTCAGCGGCATTACTTCCACAAGCAGTAAGGCTGAACATCAAAACTAAGGTGCACAAAACCAATAATAAATTTTTCTTCATATTGTCACCTTTCTGCTTTAAAAGAACATTTCAAATCCTGCAATAATGTATTTTCTAGCATCTGCGTAAGATACGATTCTATCAATATGACCATGTGCAGCTGCTGTAAGTGCGCTATCCTGAAGCTCAGCGTAGCTCTTTTCAATTGAAGCTGCATCTGTTCCATTATCAGCAAGAATCTTAGCTGCCTTAGAAGCCTCCATAGCACCAACTGATGTAGATTCGAAAGCGTAAACTAAATCAGCGCCAAGTGCCTTAGAATTCATAAGAACGTATGGTGTTCCGTAAGCCTGCTTTGTAATTAAGTTAAGCTTTGGAACACTTGCATCTACAAATCTCTGTGTCATCTGTGAAAGTGCTCTAGGAAGGCGCTTCTCCTGACACTTGCAAGACTTAAATGCTGAAACATTAGTAATAGAAAGTACAGGAATTTCGTACATATCACATAAATCAACGAAATCTGCTGCCTTCTCGCAACCTGCTGCTGAAAGGAATGCTTCTCCTTCAACCTCACGGTTACCAACTACACCAATTGTAACTCCATCAAGCTTCATAAGACCTGTAACCATTTCCTTGGCAAAACCAGCCTTAAGCTCGATAAACTGTCTGTTATCAGCAAGCTCTGTTGCAACTGCAGCTGCATCTGTAAGCTTACTATCAAGTCCCTCTGATGCTCTATTAAGGTCATCAGATGCTTCAACTATATCATTTGGAATCATTGAGATGATTTGTCTCATAGAAGAAACAACCTCTGAAAGAGTTCCGCAAACATCTACTGTACCAGCTTCATTAAACTGGAATTTAGCTGAAGATGTGTCTGTATCATTTCCAGTGATAGTATCAGGTGAATTAATATAATAAGATGCACCATCTACCATAAATGTGAAATCTGCAAGTGCAGGTAACACTGAAAGTCCACCACCACAGTTGCCAGCTACACACATAAGCTGTGGAATAACCCCTTTTACATCAGCTGCTCTTTCGATAACTGAACCAAGTGCCTCAAGAGCGTCAAATGACTCCTGTAAACGAACACCGCCACAATCAATAAAGCCAATTACTGGTGCTCCTACCTTAAGAGCCATGTCATATAAAGACAGAATCTTTTTAGCATGCATTTCACCAATTGTGCCCCCTAATACATCGGCATTCTGGCTGAATACGAAAACTAAGGTTCCGTCAATAAGACCATGTCCAATAATTACACCATCTGATGGTTCTTTTTTTGCATCCAGGTTAAAATCTGTATTTCTGCTTGTAACTAAAGACTGCAACTCAACAAAGCTGTTTTCGTCTAATAAAGCATTGATTCTAGCCTGAGCTTGATTTGAATCACTACCCATCTTTTACCTCCATTTATATAAATTATTTCATAATTTCTCGCAATTTTAATGATATCGTTTTTGCAACATATTTTCAATGCAGTAGACATAAAATAAAATCAAAAAACAAAACAAAAAACCACCCTGAATTTTGGGTGGTTTTAAGGTTGACTTTTATACTGTAACTTCTACATTATTAGCCTCATTTTCAGCTTCAATTTTGAATTCTTCAATTTGAGATTGAGATAGCTCTGGAAGCTCCTCAATAGAGCTTACACCAAAAGAACGAAGGAACTCTTCTGTAGTTCCAAAAAGCATAGGACGACCTGGTGCATCTAATCTGCCAAGCTCTGTACATAATCCGAATTCTACAAGCTTAGACACTGCAAAATCGCATGATACGCCCCTGATTTTTTCAATTTCAGATTTGGTGATAGGCTGCTTATACGCAATAATAGAAAGAGTCTCTAAAAGTACATCTGTAAGAACATACTTCTTAGGCTGCTTTGCAATTCTTATAAGGTATTCATAAATATCAGGGCTAGTGCACATCTGATATGCACCGTCTAATTCAGTGATAGAAACGCCTCTGTTATTTTTTGCATATTCTGATTTAAGAGCTTCGATTGCTTCTACAACCTGCTTTTCTTCTATTTCAAGAGCCTTTGCAATCTTAGATGGTTCAACAGAACCACCCATTGCAAAAAGAATTCCCTCTACTATATTTTTAATCTCTGATAATTCCATAATTTCCTCTTATATAGCACTACGCTGCAATTTTAGATTCTATAACAATATCCGCAAATGTATCTTCCTGTGCGATATTTATCTGGCCAGCCTTCATCATTTCAAGAATGCAAAGGAAAGTAACAATAACCTCTGTCTTAGAATGAGCTGCTTCCAAAAGATTTCTGAAGCTGAATGTATTATGCATCTTCGCAAATGCGATAGTCCATTCCATTTTCTGCTCCATGGAAACCTCTTCCTTTTTGATTTTACCAAAGCTAGAACGGATTGGGTCACGTCTGCTATCCTGTCTTTTGAGAACCTGATTGAAAATATCGTTAAGCTTATTTAAAGTTAAATCTCCCATAAGCTCTTCTAAATCAACAGGCTGCTCGTACTTAAGGACTTCATCAGGGATGGTTGGTTCCTTATAAAAAACAAGGCTTGCATCCATCTGTCTATCTCTAAGTTCATAAGATATTGTCTTATACATCTTATATTCAAGGAGCTGCTGAACAAGCTCTGCACGTGGATCTTCCTCTTCTTCCTCATCCTCTTCCTTTTCTTCTCTTGGAAGAAGCATGCGGCTCTTAATATCTAAAAGAGTAGTTGCCATAAGTAAGAATTCACTCATGACATCTAGATTACTCTGGTCCATGGCACGAACATATTCCATGTACTGGTCTGTAATCTCCACGATAGGAATGTCGTAAATATCAACTTTATTCTTATCTATCAGATGTAAGAGTAAGTCCAAAGGACCCTCAAACGCCTGAAGCTTTACATTCATCTCCAAAATAAATTCTCCCTTAAAATCGAATCTTCTACGAACATAAAATAGTCTCACACGTAGAGACTACGCATGAGACTATTATAAAAGACTATATTGTGCATGTCAACAAGTTGCACCACTAGATATAGTTGTCAGACAATTTTAAAGTGACTCGAAAGTCTTGCGGATTTCTACGATGAAATCGCGAGAATTAAGGACAGTAGGATTTTCGATAGATGTAATAAGTGCTAAATCCTTTGTCATCTTGCCATCCTCGATTGTCTTGATGCAGGCTTTCTCAAGCTTATCTGCAAATGCTGAAAGCTCAGAAATATTATCTAATTCGCCACGCTTTCTAAGTGCTCCTGTCCAAGCAAAGATAGTAGCTACTGAGTTTGTAGATGTCTCCTCACCCTTGAGGTGCTTGTAGTAATGACGCTGAACTGTACCGTGAGCTGCCTCATATTCATAGTAGCCAGCAGGGCTAACAAGAACTGAAGTCATCATAGCAAGTGAACCGAAGGCTGATGAAATCATATCTGACATAACATCACCATCATAGTTCTTACAAGCCCAGATAAATCCGCCTTCAGACTTCATTACGCGGGCAACGGCATCATCAATAAGTGTATAGAAATATTCGATTCCTGCTTTATCAAAAGCATCCTTATATTCCTTATCAAAGATTTCCTGGAAGATATCCTTGAATCTGTGGTCGTACTTCTTTGAAATAGTATCCTTTGAAGCAAACCATAAATCCTGCTTTGTATCAAGAGCGAATTTGAAGCAGCTATGTGCAAAGCTCTCGATAGAAGCATCTATATTGTGCTGACCCTGAACAACACCAGGACCATTGAATGTATGAACTAGTGCACGCTCTTCTGTTCCATCCTCTGCTGTATAAACAAGCTCTACCTTACCAGCGCCAGGGATTCTCATTTCTGTGTTCTTGTAAACATCACCATAAGCATGACGAGCTATAGTAATAGGCTTCTTCCATGACTTAACATTTGGCTCGATTCCCTTTACAACGATTGGAGCTCTAAACACAGTACCATCTAAAATTGCGCGGATTGTACCGTTTGGGCTTTTCCACATTTCCTTAAGATTGTACTCTGTCATTCTTGCAGCGTTAGGAGTGATTGTGGCACACTTGACGGCAACACCGTATTTCTTGGTAGCCTCAGCAGAATCTACTGTAACCTTATCATCTGTCTCGTTACGATGTTCAAGACCAAGGTCATAGTACTCTGTCTTTAAATCAATAAATGGAAGTAAAAGCTCGTCCTTTATCATCTGCCAAAGGATACGAGTCATTTCGTCTCCGTCCATCTCTACAAGGGGTGTTGTCATCTGAATCTTGCTCATACATTTTCTCCTTTTCTAGTCCGCTATTATATATTACTTTACAACAAGGTTTACGATTTTGTTTGGTACGTAAATCTCTTTTACCAGGTTCTTACCTTCGAGAGCCTTTGCTACGGATTCGTCAGCCTTTGCTGTTGCAAGAGCTTCGTCCTTTTCACATCCGTTAGGGATTGTGATTGTAGCCTTAAGCTTACCGTTTACCTGAACTGCGATTTCGATTGTTGATTCTACAATCTTTGTAGGATCAAATTCTGGCCACTGTGAAAGTGAGCAGTATCCCTCGCCACCAAGCTCTGCATACATCTCTTCTGCAAGATGTGGAGCAAATGGGCAAAGAAGCTTAACTAAAATAATAAGGTTCTCTTTTGTAATACGTCCCTCAACAACGATATCGTTAAGAAGTCCCATCATAGCTGCGATAGCTGTGTTGTACTTCATAGCCTCGATATCTTCTGAAACCTTCTTTATTGTCTTATGAATTCCTGCTTCAATCTTTTCGCTGTTAGCCTCCTCAGAAACAATATCTGTAAGACCTGCGAATCTCTCAAGGAATCTCTTGCATCCACGAACTGAAGCATCTGACCAAGGAGCTGCTGCGCCGTAATCACCCATGAATAATACGTATGTACGAAGTGTATCAGCACCGTATGCATCTACAATATCAAGTGGGTCAATAACGTTTCCACGAGACTTAGACATCTTCTGTCCATCCTCGCCAAGAATCATACCCTGGGCACTTCTCTTTAAGTATGGCTCTGGAGTATTAACTACACCAAGGTCATAAAGGAAGTGATGCCAGAAACGTGAGTAAATTAAGTGACGTGTAACGTGCTCCATACCACCGTTATACCAATCAACTGGCATCCAGTAGTTAAGCTTGTCCATAGCAGCAAATTCATTATCGTTGTGTGGATCGATGTAACGAAGGAAGTACCAAGATGAACCAGCCCACTGTGGCATAGTATCTGTCTCACGCTTTGCAGCACCACCACACTTAGGACACTTGCAATTTACAAAGCTTTCTACTCTTGCAAGTGGTGATTCACCGTCTGTACCTGGCTCGAACTTCTCCATTACTGGAAGCTTAAGTGGAAGCTCCTCAAATGGAACTGCTACATCACCACATGTAGGGCAATGTACGATTGGAATAGGCTCACCCCAGTAACGCTGTCTATTAAATGCCCAGTCCTTCATCTTGAACTGAACACCAGCCTTACCTAGGCCGAGCTTTTCTAATTCCTTAATCATTCTATCGATTGAGTCCTTTTTATTGTTAAGACCATTTAAGAACTCAGAGTTAATCATGTTACCTTCGCCTGTGTAAGCTTCCTTTGTAACATCACCACCCTCGATTACAGGAATGATGTCGATGCCAAACTTAGTAGCGAAGTCCCAGTCACGCTGATCATGAGCAGGAACAGCCAT
>CACYLQ010000101.1:0-1649 GCA_902775195.1 uncultured Pseudobutyrivibrio sp. | reverse complement strand
AATACAGGAATCTTCTTTCCTGTGATTGGGTTGATTGCATCAAAGCCCTCAACACGTACGCCTGTCTTATCCTTAGAAACAAGCTGTGTACGCTCGAACTCAGACTTCTTCTGGCACTCAGCTCTGTAAGCTAAGATAGCGTCCATGTTAGAAATCTTATCAGCGTATTTATCAATATATGGATGCTCAGGAGCAATTACCATAAATGTAACACCGCAAAGTGTATCTGGACGAGTTGTGTAAATCTCAAGCTTGTCCTCGATACCATCAAGTGTAAAGTTTACGAAAGCACCCTTTGACTTACCAATCCAGTTAACCTGCTGCTGCTTGATGTTTTCTGGGAAATCAAGACCGTCAAGTCCCTGAAGAAGCTTATCAGCGTACTCTGTAATACGAAGATACCAAACGTCCTTTTCCTTCTGGATAACGTCTGTATCACAGATATCACACTTACCGCCCTGTGAATCCTCGTTTGAAAGAACTACCTTACAATGTGGGCAATAGTTAACAAGAGTCTTATCTCTGAAAACTAATCCCTTTTCAAACATCTTAAGGAAAATCCACTGTGTCCACTTGTAGTAATCTTCCTGTGTAGTATCGATTGTGCGGCTATAATCAAATGAGAAACCTACGCTCTTAAGCTGAGTTGTAAATTTCTTAATGTTGTCGTCTGTAATCTTACGTGGATGTGTGTTTGTCTTTACAGCGTAATTTTCTGTAGGAAGACCAAATGCATCAAATCCGATAGGGAATAATACATTGTAGCCCTGCATTCTACGCTTTCTAGAAATAACCTCTACTGAAGAATAAGCCTTGATATGTCCAACGTGCATACCAGCTCCTGATGGATATGGGAATTCAACCAATCCATAGAACTTTGGCTTGTCTGAACCATCAACAGCTCTGAAAATATCATCTTTTTCCCAGGCTGCCTGCCATTTTTTCTCAATTGCTTTAAAATTATGCTTCATTTATTTATACCTCTCGCACTTTATCTAACTAAACAAGAATTATAATAAAAGCTGTAGAGTTTTGCAATGAAAACTCTACAGAAATTTGGCCTTGTCTTATTATGCTATTACTGACATCATAGCAAGCATCCCTAAATTTGTGATATAAGTTCTGTGCTCGTCTATTCCCCAGTACTTTTCTTCTACACGCTTAACATCTAAGTATTCTCCGTAATTTAAAGGAGAAACTGTTCCATCAGCTACGAATGGAACAACGTAATTTCCTGAGTGATCGTCCTTGTAAACACATATACCTGCTTCCTCAGGGTCACTAATATCTATAGTTTTACAAAATGATATTAAATCATCCAAACTATCGGCCTTTGCCTCAAAGAAATATTCCTCCTTAGTATTTTCATTATCTTCGTACTCTATAATCAATTAAACTACCTCTTTCTAATATCTTTCTTTAAAAATTCGCCATGATATAGTAGCACGACTTATAAAAGGACTCTACATGCAATTTTTATACTCTGTCCCATATTTCACCTATACATAATATTATGGATAAAAAAACTGACGAAGCCTTAGCTTCGCCAGTCAGAGTGTAGACAAAGAGGATGCTGCAAAACTAAGTTTTGCAGCATCATTTCATTTTTTCTAAGATTCTATTTTGATTTTTGTATAAAAAGGCCTTTC
>CACYLQ010000100.1 GCA_902775195.1 uncultured Pseudobutyrivibrio sp. | reverse complement strand
AAGCTCCGTGAGATGTTTCATTAAATGCTAAAATCAACTGATTTTGTATGAAAGCTTGCCTAGTTGCGTTTACAATTTCGCCCTCATGATTTATATCCAAATAATAGTCACATTGAACAAACAAAGTGTGTAATGTAGACATTTTTATATTTGGATACATGATAACGTTGTCGTATCTTTCGTGGCTAAGCAGCTTTGCTGACATTTCCGTAAGGGCCGCCACATGAAACTTCACTTCTGGTAGTGCCATGGCGACCTCCTTTAGCTTTTCCACGTTTTCAGTGTTGGTGCAAATCAACGCTTCCTTTCTGCCCAGGTTTGGTCTTTCAAATGGATAGATATAACCTAGCTTAAATATGATTTTTTCAGCGCCACTGAGCTTTTTCAGCTTATCATAAGAAACACTGTTTTGCACGGCGATTTTTTTACATCTGCCAACCTTGTTATCAAGAATCAGCTTCATGTTGCCAGGGATTTCTCCACCAATTGTTTCCTGCCAAAACAAAATATCGCATTTACGATTTTCATCTGCAGGCAACGCATTTGATACAAAAAACGGAATAGACAAGGAATTAAAAAATAACCTGCAGTTATCGTAGCCATTGTGTTTTAGATAATAAACCACGAACTCCGTTCTGTTTTTAAAAATGTTTGTAACACCCTCATAGTTTAAAATAATGTCCCCAGTGACGAAGTTTTCTACAATGATTTCTGCCCCGTCCTTGTCAAAATAGGATTTGCTAACCTTCTTTTCGTCTTTATTGAAAATGGTTCTGGCATAGCAGACCCCGTATTTATTGTAGTGGTCGCTGGCTTTAACCTTGCCGTCATCATCCAACCAGTCTACCACTCTAACTAATCTCTTATTCTTAGGCTCGCTATAGAAGATTCGTCCTCGCTCCTTGGATTTGTCATGAACACTGCCGTTACTGTTATTTCCACTTATCTGCCAGTATTCAGGCACCTTGATTTGATTAAAATAAAGTGGCTTGACCTCAGGAAAATCCCCAAGAAAAGATTCGAAGACATTTTCCACATTATCAGGCAAAAAACCGTCATCATTGATAACTGCAGCCTTTACCTGAATACCTGCATTCAAAAAAGAGGCAAGCAAATCCCTGCTTCCCAGGTTAAAATAATCAAACAGTAAAACTATACCTTCTCCAGTAGATTTTTCCATTTTGCCTCCACTTCACTAGCCAGATACTCTTTGGCCTTTTCGTAGGAATGGTTGTGCATATCTTCTATGTTACTTTCTGTAAACAGCTTTTTAATGGCGTCCACAAACAACTTCTGTCGCCTAGATTTTTCAATGCCGATGTTGTAAGGAAGCTTAAATCCATTTTTGTCCTCATCGATAAAATTCTTATTTCCGTATCGGACATCAAAGCCGATGATTGGAAGGCCTGAGCCTATAGCCTCCATAAGGGTTAGTCCAAAGCCCTCGCTGGTGGAAGCCGACAGATAAGCCTCGTAGTTTATGTAAATATTCTCAAGGTCGTGCTGTCCCATCAATCGTATATACGAATCAGCTCCCAGCCTGTTAATCTGTTCCTGTAAGGCTTTTTCTGCGCCTCCCCTTCCGTAGATATCCAAGGTAATTTCCGGAATCTCAGCATGAACAGTTGCCACCGCATCAATCATCCAGTCCACATGCTTTTCTGTGGCCAGACGCGAGGCTGTTATAAGTGAATACGGCTTTCTAGCCTTATCAGGATATTTCAATTCATTCAGCGCTCCCACTGGTATCGTATATACGTTAGGAGTAACCTTTAGATATTTTTCAAACTGCTCTATCAAAAGCTTTCGCTGATCCTCTGTGGCCGTCACATAAAAACTGATATGCTTATTCATCGCAAAGGAATACTCGTAGTAATTATTCCAAAGGATGTTATCCTCGTCTGTTGCTCCTTCACTAAAATGGTCCGCATGAATGACGATTCCTACCTTTGCATCACCTGCATTTTCCAAAATAGCCTGCCCAATTCCCGTGGTTCTATCAATGATTACCACGTCATCAGCTGTAAGAGAAAGCTTTGATGTCATATATCCTACAAGCTCCTCCTTGGTGCAGATTAGCTTGTCAGCAAACTTGAACATCACATCCCCATCATCGTTTATCTCTTCATAAGCAAGACTTCCGTCCTGATTAAAGAACCTGCGATGATACATGTGAGCCTGACCATCCAAAGGTGCGTAGTATTCGCTGAATACCCTTCCGGTAATAAAATAATCCTTTCTCACCAGGCGGCCACGGGATACCATCTCCACCCTGTGGACCAAATCTGAATCCGCATTTACGAAGTAGATTCGATAAAAGTTGTTATCCTCATCAAAAACAAACCTTCCAATCTTCCCATCCCGTTCATAGGTAAAGCTGCGCCCGCCTAAGGTAGCCTTCAAATCCTCCAGGGTAAATGTAACAGGCCCCAGCTTCTGGTCCGTAAAAAACGTATAAAGCCAAATAATTTCATCATCCTCAAAGCCGATGTTCCTGGTCATGTCGATAAGATTGTCTCTAGGAAACATGTCGGTGAAAATGAATTTTGCCGGCTTGTTTATGTTTCGAAGCACCTTGGCTCGGTAGCTTTGGGCGTATTCAACACCCGAACTAGCCCAGCCAATGCCCAGATTAAAGTTGTATATCATGGCGCCTCCTAAGGCAGGATAATGTGTAGCCTGTTCTTTTTATCCATTGAAACTTCCGAAAGAAGTATGTTGCGAATGATGTTGCATTTGATTCGTTTTTCCATTTTTCTAAAGGACTTCAAAGCCTCCGCGTGGTATTCGTACATAAGATTTCGCTGGGCACTGCTTCGTCCTGACACCGCTGGCTGCAGTTGCTGCAAATAATCTACCTGCTCTATCCATGCCTCGTCGATAGCGGTTAGCGCCGATACCCTGACAAAATCCTTCATACCATTTTCTGAATCGATGACCTTTCGCTTTTCCTCCAAGGATTTGTCCACACGCTCCAGCATGTACTCCTTCACTTCTGACTTATCGCTAAGATTCAAATATCTCATATCCTTTTCCATTTCGTAGGATATGTTATCCAGTATATATCTGTTCAGGGCCGCCTTGGTCAGCTGTTTGTTGTCCTTCAAAAATCCATCGATATTTTCTTCCGCGATGGCCTTTATCTTTTCGTCCTCTAAAGTTCCACCGTCTAACAGCATATCTCTGGTGTCGTACATAAGCTTGCGCTCCAGCTGCAAAACCACGTCGTAATCCTTGGAGGTTTTTCTGTTGGTGCTGCCCACTTCTTCGTTAATACGCTGAGCCTTATTGACGATTCGCTTCACCCTCCAGTCGCTGATTTTTCTTTCGCCGCTTATGTATTTTTTCAGCTTTTCAGGGTCCGTACCCTTTTCAACAATGTCATCCTCCAAAGAAACGATAAACCTGCTGTAGCCTGGGTCACCCTGTCGGCCAGCCCTTCCTCTGGCCTGCCTTTCATCTCGTACATTTAGCATTCTGCCAACGCCGATAACTGCCAGACCGCCCAGCTCTTTAACACCTGGTCCAAGCTTTATATCCGTTCCACGTCCTGCCATGGATGTGGCAACGGTCATGGCGCCCATTTGGCCTGCTTCCTTTATGATGTCCGCCTCCCAAAAGGCATTGTTGGCATTTAATACTGAATGAGGAATTCCCTCCTTAACCAGCAAATGTGAAATGATTTCCGTATCCGAAATCATGGTTGTAACGATAAGCACCGGCTGACCAGTTTCATGCTTTTTCACTGCCAGCTGAAGTGCCGCCTCAAACTGTTTGGTGGAATCACTAAAATACCAGTCCGGGCAATCCACACGCCTGATAGGATTGTTGGTTGGAATAACCACAACCTCTTTTCCGTAAACATCCATAAGCTCATCCTTGGCATCATAGATGGTTCCGCTCATTCCCGCCATCTTTGGGAACATTGAAAAGAAATTCTGATAAGTTATCGACGCCATGGAACGATTTTCCTGGGTGATTTCCACCTGCTCCTTGCATTCGATAGCCTGATGTTGACCGCCCCTCAGCTTGACGCCTTTAAGCATTCGACCTGAGCTGGCATCTATCAGGGCCACCTCTCCCGCCTCGTTAATCATGTACTCAGTTCCCTTTTCTATGATTTTGTGGGCACGAAGAGCCAACACCAAATGTCTGTAGATTTCAAAATACTCAGGAGCAAATATATTATCAATACCAAAATATTCTTCTGCGTAGCTCAATCCCTTTTCCGTGAACCACACATTTTTTTCTTCCACCTCGTAATCTACATCCTCCTGCAGGATTCGAATAAAGAAATCTGCCGCCTCATACAGATTGGACTGAACACGTGGTGAGCCAGAAATTACCAGCGGTGTGCTGGCACTATCCAGTAGAACCGAATCCGCCTCATCAATGATGATGTAATTAAAGGGTCTTAAAAATCTTTCTTCACTGGATTTAACCAGATTGTTAATCAGATAATCGAAGCCTAATACCGAATGGGTGGTATATACGATATCGGATGCGTAAATTTCCTTTTTCTCCTCATTTTCAAATCGATCATCCTCGTTTCGCTTTACACCAGCTTTTATGGTAAGCCCCATAAATTCATAGGCTGGTCCCATTTCCTCGGCATCACGCAGCGCCAGGTATTCATTGTTTGTTACAAGAATGGCGCCTTTACCAGTCAATCCGTTCAGATACATTGGAAGAGTTGCTGTCAAAGTCTTTCCTTCGCCGGTGTTCATCTCTGCCAAATATCCCCTGTGCAAAGCAATGCCAGCCAAAATCTGCACATCAAAAGGAAACATACCAAGCACTCTTTTGTCCGCCTCGCACATAAATCGCTGTCTAAAATCCGAAGTCTTAGCCTTTAGCTCATCGTCACTAAGCTGCTCCATTTTATCCTTCAGGGCCTTAACCTTTTTCAATTCCCTTATTAACTTTTTGACTGTAGACTTTGTTTTTACTATCTTCATTCTATTTCCTCAATAGTGATTGAATGATATGTAAATTCCGTCATTCCCCCGTTGATTAACTGCATTTTGTAGCTATAGGTTTTAAGCGGACAGCTAAAATCCGCCTCTTTTTCACGGATGGTAAAATCCCCTGCTTCTCTTTCGTATCTGTCCAGAAATACCAGTCTAACCAGGCATCCCTTTCCATCAGGAGTTTCCACATCTATTTTGATATGATAATGGCTTTCACCGTCGATGATTGGCAGTGCCGGCTCGATTCTGTTGGCCTGATAATTGGTCATGGAAAACCATTCCTTTATAACCGTGCCAGGTGGCATTAAATTGTTTTTGAAATGGACCTTGTTTTTGGCCAGGTATTCTACCTCTGACCCGTACAGATAGGTATTGCTGCTGTATTCCTGCCAATAAATTGTCCAACTTGCATTATTCATAAGAATTCCTCTATTCGGCTGAAGTTATTAGTGCTTTTTGAACCGTTTGCCATTTTTCTAACAGATGTTTTGTAGTATATTTCTGGCTTATCTCGTAGGAATAAACCTTGGCCTGATTCCAGTTTGCAAGACTTCCTAAGAAATAATCCAAAACTATTGGAATGCGTTCAAATTCCTTTACCACAAATCCGTTGTAACCGTTTTGCATGTACTGTGTTTCTCTGCGGACAATCTGCGGTATGGCGGTGCTAATGCAGTTAATCTGCAAATACAAATCCGGATTATGACGCATATCAACCATGATTCTCTGCTCTCTAATGCATTTGCTTACCGACAGCTCATCCACACACTGCTCTATGAAAAATCTTACTGGGATTTCCTCTTCCTCACCCTCAGTTTCCAGCTCCTCGTTTTCCGCTGTGTCATCAGCTGTGTTTTTGCTGATGGCCATTCGCCTGTCGTAGCCTGCCTCCTCTATAATGTCCGCTATGGAATTAATCAGATTCTCTGGCAGGTCATACTGGGCATTTCTTGTAAATATATGAACCATGGCATTCTCATTTGTAGTAAGATATGCCGCCAGGTTAATCATAAGCGCCTTAAATCTTTCCTTAGGCAATCCGTCCACTGGAACCAGAATCTTTTGCACTGTCAGCTGCTCGCTTATGCCAAAATCCATTCTGGAATCGTAAGGAGAAATGTCGATGATATTTTCCAGCTCCTCTCCCATTTCACGCTTTAGATACCTGGTGGTTGCCTCGGAATCGGTAATGATGTAGTTAGCCTTTCGCACCAAATCCTTTCCTTCTTCATGATCCTTTATTCTGTATCTGTCACCGTAGAAAGAAAGAATAGCCATTCTATCTTTCACCAAATCCTTTGTTATTGAAACATTTAGCTCATGCATGGCGATACAGAAGGTGTCGTTAACCCCTTCTGCCAAATTCGCCTTCAACACCTCTAGAATGACCTGCGAGATGTTGCTATACAAATTCTTTTCAAAATGTTTCTCCAAAATACCTTTCTGCGAAAAGACCAAATATGTGTTAACTTTTTCATTGATTTGTACCTCCCCTGTGTCTTCCATCATTCTCATTTTTACCACACCATCCTCGGTGAGATAATCCGTGTATACGATATTCCCATTTTCGTATAACTCGGTTGCAGATATAAATCCTCTGTCATCATAAATATTACGTCTGCTAATCACATCATTTTCATACATACTTACTTCGATAGGATTTCCTGCTTCGCCAAAATCTATCTGGGCATATTTTTTCCCGTGCAGATATGCAACCACTACAAAAGGGGTGTAAACAAATTCGATATCCTCTGGCCATGCCAGATTGTGAAAAGAAAATACTACCGTCTTTTTGCTTCTTACCTCTTGAATGGCGTCAAAAACAGAAAGATATGGCGCATGAAATACTCCCTGTCTATGGAGAAAATGTCTAAAGTTTGGAGCGTGGCTTAGTAGCAAAATGGTAAAATCTTTGATTCCATTTCGATAAAACATCTGCACATGCTTAACCGTATCGTCAAACTCCGTGTGCATACGGCGGGTATGCCAGCTCTGCTCCAGTTCCTTAAAGCTATTCAATTGATACCATGCTGGAATAAAATAAAGCATTGTCTATCTCCAATCAAACCAACTTTTATATAAAAGGAATATAACCATCGTAGTCCTTTACAGCTCTAAGCTCTCTGTAAAGATTGCAGGTGATGCTTGCCATGGCAATCATTATAGATGGTAAGCTCATTACCTCTTTTGTAATCATTCCCCTAAGCTGCAGCATAAGAGGCAGACCGATAAACAGTCCCATAAATGTGGCTGAAAACAGGGATATGATAAACACTCTTGTGCCAATATATCTTCTGGTTTTCTTGCCCGCTCTAAGACCTGTGATACTGTCTCCTGCTTTTTGCAGGTTCTCTGCTAGATTCTTAGGACTTATAAAAACAAAAGAAAAAACTATCGTAATTACGTATAAAATTACTATGTAAACCACTATTCCAAGAGTATGACTGGTTGTCATGTTTTCATGGATGTAGGCGAAATCTTCATTTTCCGGGAACATCTTATTAAGCCCTGTAAACACATACATTGGCAGGGCAAAGAATGCAGACGAAAACATAACAGGCATCATACCTATTGGGTTCAGTTTTATTGGAATGTAATTTGTATCTGAATAAATGTTGTGAATAGATATACGCTGCATCGGTATTCGATATTCAGTGTTCTCAAATATAATTGTAAACATAAGAGCCACAAAAGAGATGATACCTATCAGCTTCAATTCCGAATAAGAATTGCCTCTTGCTGTGCTTACAACACTATCAAGGATATTTACAAAAATAAGAATTGTCTGGCCGCCTATACCGTATTTACCATTTCTGGTAGCTAAAAACAGAATAACAAAAGCTCCTGTCACCATCTGAATTCCAGAAATAAGCTTTGCAACCAGCAGCTCACGTCCCCCTTCATAGATGTAAAAGGTGGATGCCGTTGTAAAATAGGCCTGAATAATTGCCCACACAACCATAAGGCCCAGTGTGGCCCAGGTTATTTTTTTTGGTGATGTACGGGATTTGCTGTCAGCGTTTTTAAAAGCCACAGCCATCTGAATAAAAAGAGTTGAAAACATAAATGGGGATATACCCAGCGCAAACAGTGATGTTTTGTACCTATCACCACCAATAGTTTGCATAATTAAATCCTCGGACTGGCCTCTGAGTGCATCATAGGCAGCCAAATCAACCCCATATAATGGCAGTTCACGGCCGATCAAATAAACTGCCATGATAATGAGGGTAAATATCAGTTTTCCAATTAAGGTTTTAGGAAAGAAATGTTTTTTCATAAGCAATATTATCTTCCGAAATCTTCTTTCAAAATCCTTTCGTATTGCCCCTTAAACCAGGTGGTAATACCACTAGTGTTATCGTTGTGTCTGCCGTGCAAACCCTTACCATACACCTGGACACCTGATGAATTTAATTCTGACAGAAGCTTGTTGTAAGTTTTAGCATCATAATCATCTTCGTACATATATGCAACTACAAACTTTGTATGACTAAAATCAGTAGTTCTAAACTTATTCCAAAATCTATCATTTAACCGTTCCACCGCGGCTTCATCCATGCCGCCAGCATGTTTATGTAGCAAATCTAATGATGGAGGAAATCCCTGTGGGCGATTCAATCTTTCATTTGCAGCAATATCTCCCAGATTGCCTAATGGCTTTCCAAGAATCAATGCATGGGGCTTTAGGTCGCAGCCATAATACATGGAGCCAATAGTTCCCATGGATATTCCTGACATAATCATCTGACTATTGTAAAATCCCAAAAAGGCTAGCTTCTTTTCCAGTATTTCTACCATAAGCTTTTCAAATTCTTGATTTCCTAAATATAATCCGCCACCTTCAAATCGAGATTCTGCAATCAGCAAAAATGGGCATCCCAGTTTTCGCATCATATAATAGCCTTCAAAACCCTCTTTAGTTTTGTAGCCTGAAAAATAAACTGTAAGAGGAGGTTTGAAATCCCCTGGGTCAAAATAACAGAAGATTTCCTCGCGGTTACTGGTAACGTACCTTTCCCCTCCCACCATGAATTTTCCAACATCGTGGTGAGATAATCTATCATGTAATGCTATGATATCCAGCTTGCCCCTACCTGATGCATTAACGGATATAAACAAATATCCTTTATCTTTTCCTTCGATCACAACAGGATTCTCCATATCCTCTTCATTGAATTCCCAATAATCGGAAATATCAGCCATGGTACCTCTAACGTACTGCCTGATGCTCAAAGAGATATTAACTCCCGGATCTTTTTTATATTCCAGCCAAAACTCTATAGCCTGCCCCTTTTCGATAGGAATGTTGTTACGCCAAAAAACAATCTGATTTAGGCTATCACCATATTCACCTTCCAGTGAAACGCAATAATTTCCGTCCCATTTTACAGTTCCTTGAAATCCCTGGGCTATGCCGATGGCACTTGGCTTAAATTTTTCACCATAAGGCTTTGAAAAATAATTTTTTGCATCATTATCCAAAAATGACTGAATATTAGAGTTTCCCAGAACATTCCCCATTCTTTGACGCATTAATTCTTTCGTGACATCATTAGCCCCAAAGGTATCTGTCAAAAAAAGGCAATAAGAATAAGAATGAGCTTTCAAATCCTTAAACTCATTCTCATCTATATTCCTTTCAATAATTACCAGCTCAAAAATTTCCTTCTTTTTGATTTCATCTTTATCGTATGAATAAAGCTTTACATTTTGCGGAATATTATATTCAGTTTTCCAATCTCTACCTGAAACAACTAATATTCTGATTTTATCCATGCTTATTTAAATCTATCCTCTACGCTAAGTCCCAAAAACTTGTCCACTACTGCGAATATACTTGCAGCTGGCACTACATAAAGAGCCTTTGAAAGCTGCAAATATGATGGAAGATTTTCTCCCTGAAGACCGATGATTACTATTGAAAATAGAATAATTCCCATCCAACAGCAATATTCTACGATGGAGTTGTCGATGAATATTTTTACAATTATCATCACTGCGAATATGCAAACCAAGGCAATCCATGGACTTCCAACAATTATCATCAAACCTTCCTTTAAGGTTCCAAGATTTTGCATGTTGTAAACCACTACCTGCTGCAAAAATGCTGATGCATTTTTGAAATACCACAGATAAATGCCCATTGGTAAACCGACAGTGACAATACCTTCTATGATTGAGAACCAGAATGAACGATAATGCTTGTTATCGATTCCTTCTACCTTAAATTTGATTGCAAACATCAGGATGACTCCTACCCAAATCCAAATGTATCCAGGCTGAAGGAAGAAAACGAAGCCCAAATCTATTGCAAGTAAATATGTGTGATGTGGTAAAAAGCCTGATTTAAGCTGTCTAGATATATGATAACCGGCAAGCACTAAAATAAGGAACATCAGCTCTTCTGCACCTGCGTGGGTAAGCTCGCCCCATCCAAAGATGGTCAAGCCAGCTGCAGTTATAAAGGCAAAACCCTCTGATGTATATAGCTTTGCGGTCTTGTATATAAAAAGAATTGAAAAGAACAGAACTACGCATTCCATTGCAAACTGAACTGCATGAGATTCTGTTGGCAAATATCCCAGGCCGTAGAACTCGTAAACCACTGGTCCATAATGACCATCCAACTCTACATAAGCCAAATAGCCCTCTCTTACTGAATGTGCAATGCTTAGGATTTCATTTTGCACATCTGTAAACACATTGTTAGCCCATGGATTAAGAGGACTTGATATAGCCACGATAATAGTAATAACAACGATTGCTAGAAACTCAATAGTTCTTTTGACTTTAATGTTCATAGACTCTACCCCCGATATGTCCCATATCTCCTTTGTTTATAATATCACATTAATATTCAAATTGTTAAAAGTTCACCACTTATTCAAAAATAGGCTCCCCCATTTCTGGAGGAGCCTACGGATTACTTATCTGTATCTTCAGTCTCTTTAATTACTGATTTTCTCTTGTCTTTTGCGACCTTTCCTGTTAATGCACTGATGATAATGAGGATCCAATACCACCATACTCTTCCGCCAAGGCCACTCTTATCCATGGCAAGAGGAGTTTCTTCGTCCTTAACTACAACTGAATCATCATCTAGGTCTGCATCATCAAGTCTTACAGCCAGTGGAACCTGAACATCATCAAGAGTATTACCGCCACCAATTCTGTTGGCTCTGTCATTTCCATTGCCATCCACTTCATTGAAGTCTGTAGTGCTTGATGCATCCTCATTTGTCTCGCTAGCTGATGCAGGAGTTGTACCTCCATTATTTGGGTTGCTAGGAGTCTCGCTGGTTGCAGCACTGCGGCTAGCCGACTCTGAAGCACTTGTGCTCTCACTAAGTGATGTTGATGTACTGTCACTTAATGATGTTGATGTGCTGTCACTTAATGATGTCGATGTGCTATCACTTAATGATGTACTTGTACTGTCGCTAAGTGATGTACTTGTGCTATCACTTAATGATGTTGATGTACTGTCGCTAAGTGATGTTGAGGTACTGTCACTTAGTGATGTTGATGTACTATCGCTAAGTGATGTGCTTGTGCTATCACTTAATGATGTTGATGTACTGTCACTGAGTGATGTGCTTGTGCTGTCACTTAATGATGTACTGTCACTGAGTGATGTGCTTGTGCTGTCACTTAATGATGTTGATGTACTATCACTTAATGATGTTGATGTACTATCACTGAGTGATGTGCTGGTACTGTCACTTAATGATGTTGATGTACTATCACTTAAGCTTGTTGATGTACTGTCGCTAAGTGATGTTGAGGTACTATCGCTAAGTGATGTAGAGGTACTGTCACTTAAGCTTGTTGATGTACTATCACTTAATGATGTGCTTGTACTATCGCTAAGTGATGTAGAGGTACTGTCACTTAATGATGTACTTGTGCTGTCACTTAATGATGTTGATGTACTATCACTGAGTGATGTGCTTGTGCTGTCACTTAATGATGTCGATGTGCTATCACTGAGTGATGTACTTGTACTATCACTTAATGATGTCGATGTACTGTCACTTAATGATGTCGATGTACTGTCACTTAATGATGTCGATGTACTATCACTTAAGCTTGTTGATGTACTATCACTTAAGCTTATTGATGTACTGTCGCTAAGTGATGTTGATGTACTATCGCTAAGTGATGTCGATGTACTGTCACTTAAGCTTGTTGATGTACTGTCGCTAAGTGATGTTGATGTACTATCACTTAATGATGTGCTTGTACTATCGCTAAGTGATGTAGAGGTACTGTCACTTAATGATGTACTTGTGCTGTCACTTAATGATGTCGATGTACTGTCGCTTAATGATGTCGATGTACTATCACTTAATGATGTCGATGTGCTATCACTTAATGATGTACTTGTACTATCGCTAAGTGATGTACTTGTGCTATCACTTAATGATGTGCTTGTACTATCACTGAGTGATGTGCTGGTGCTATCACTTAGTGATGTGCTGGTGCTATCACTTAGTGATGTGCTGGTGCTATCACTTAATGATGTCGATGTACTATCGCTTAGTGATGTGCTTGTGCTATCACTTAAGCTTGTTGATGTGCTATCACTTAGTGATGTGCTGATGCTGTCACTTAATGATGTTGATATACTGTTACTAACTGATGCACTCTCAGATAAAGATTCTGAGCGTGATTCTGATGCACTAGCTGATGCACTTGCGCTATTAGATAATGAATCTACACGTGATTCAGATGCTGATTCTGAAGCTACTGCGCTTTCAGATGCTGATTCTGAAAGTGATGTAGACTCAGATTTGATTGCGCTTAATGAATCAGAAAGTGATGTAACTTCA
>CACYLQ010000099.1 GCA_902775195.1 uncultured Pseudobutyrivibrio sp. | reverse complement strand
TTGATTTCATCTAATGTTCTAAATCCTGCTGATGAACCTGTTTCCTTTGATGAATCAGTTGTAGCTGCATCTGAAGTAGCTGCTGAGTTGTCACTAGAGCCACATGCTGTAAATGTAGCAGCTGTAAGTGCTGTAATAAGTAATCCGCTTGTTAATCTTTTTAATAATTTGTTTCTCATTTTAATAATCCTCTTTCATTTATATTTTTATCAATTTTTCAATTGCCCCCGCAAGATTCATATGGCTTCTATCGTCCATATGCTCCTGATCCAATTCTGAAGGCTCCGCCACATCAGATGCTGCCAAAAACTTACAATCATATTCCTCCGCCAGCTTCTTGAAGACTGCCTTTAATTCCTTGGAGGTAACAACTGAATTTTCATTAAATTCTGGATCATATTTTTTCATCCATACTTTTTCGCCTAGATGAATCGGTGATATTAAGATGATGTCCATATCTTTTTTATACGCTCTAATTTGTTTAAGAAGGATTTCTATTCCTCTGCCAATCACTGTAGAGGAAGCATTATAAATAGTTTTACAATCGTTAGTTCCAAGCATAAGCACTACAGTATCGATTGGATAATGTGACTCTAAGAAAACCGGCAAGTAAAGAGAGCCATTTCTGCCAATACGTGTGCTATCTTCAAAAACAGTAGTTCTTCCACAAAGACCTTCTTCAACGATTCTGTAATCTTTCTCCCCTAATCTCTTTGAAAGAATTCCTGTCCATCTGACATCTCTGGAATATCTATCACCATTATCTGGGCGCAGCCCATAAGTATTTGAATCTCCAAAACATAAAATGTTTTTCATGTGTTACCTCCTTTCTTGTTGTTATGTGACATATATTAAATCTTATTACCTACTAGGTCAATAGGTTTTATAATTATAAAAAATAATAGCCAGCTATCAAATTGATTTATAGCTGGCTATTGTTACTTGAAATATTAATAGTTTTCTTTGTCACTTTATTTAAGATTTAAACTCTATGAAGCTTTGGTTTTCTAAAAATAACATAAGTTTTATATAATCTCAGGATATTTCCGTAGGCTTTACAAGGAGTGTGGCATAACTTCTACTCACTCATGTAACACATGGGTATTACACTATGAAGGCACATTGAATAATTACCATATAATATGCAATATCACAATTATTCATGTAATCATCTTCTATTTAATACGGAAATAATCTATTTTCTTTAGTATTTAATGTAATCCTCCGATAATAAACACCACATGAACCAATTTGTTAGATGCCTCTGGTTGCCTGGGAGCTTTAAAGCTTAATCTTCTACTGCCAAAGTCTCGCCCAATGAAAGCACTGCGTTGCGTACGCATTCTGGGCACTCGCAGAGTACCTGGCCTGTGGTAATTCCTTTAAGATCCTTGCAGATTGTGGCGCCGCATCTATCATTGAACTTAGCCACCATTTCCTTCGAATATCTAGGAGTGCCCTTTCCTTCTGTAATCATACCGGCTGTCATTACGGCCCCGATAAGAGCACCGCAGGTGCTTTCCATACATCCCATGCCTGCCGCAAAACCAGCTGCAAGCTTTGAAAGCTCCTCTGGAGCAATGTCAATCTTATCCTCAAATGCCTTAAGTACAGACTGTGTGCAGTTGCACTGGCCTGTGGCCTTTAAATTAGCTGCTAAATCAGCTCTCTCTTCTATTGTCATTTTTTCCTCCTTTTCAAAAGCAGCCTCCTAATTTTCCATGCTCCCGCAAGCCATCTCCCATTGGAGCCAAGGGAACCTCCCTAAAGGGTCCCTCCTTAACTCCATGGGGCCCTCTTGCTCGCGCTTGCCTAGGTTAAGTAGCTGCTTTTGTAAATACTATCTATCCTTAATTTTACATATACCCTGAGTCATGGTTCCCATAGGGCAGAATGTACACCAGGTTCTTTCTTTATATAGTACCATTACTATCAGTCCAATCAAAGTGGAAGTGAGCATCAGGCTGTAGAATCCAAATCCGAATTGGGCTACCCAATCAGGGAAAGCGCTGCCTGAATATGCCCACTGCCAAGGTACCTTAAAGGTCCAGAATAGCTTAATGGCTTTTCTTAGTGTGCCAGCACCAGAAAATACCAGATAAGTCTGAAATACCATTGTGCCAAACATTGTTAAGAAGAAAACCAAGAATCCATATCTAAACCACTTAGATGAAAGCCACTTTGGTGCTGGCTTTTTCCTAGAACATCCCACATTTCTTCCAAGCACCCAAAAGAGCTGTCCTCGTCCGCACATATTGTTGCAGAACCATTTATTTCCACCTACTATTGCAAATATCAATGGAAGAATAAAATCAATCATCCCAAGCCATGCAAATAATATATTGAAAAAACCAAGCGCAAAATAAATGATTGACCATATCCAAAGATAGTTATACCAATGCTTCTTTTTATTAGCCATTTTACTGCCCCCTTTCCATTACATTGATGGCGCCAGCAGGGCAAGCCTTCGCGCATAAGCCACAACCAACACATTTTTCAGAATCTACCATTGCATAGCAGCCCTTGTATATAGTTATCGCCTCTTTGGGACATTGCAATCTACATACGCCACAAGCTACGCATCTGCTTGTATCTACATTTGCTAATCTTTTTGCCATATCAACTTCCTTTTACATTTTACTTGTTATTTATCAACGATACGCTTATTATATGTGGTAAGAAAAATATATCAAGTACGCAATTTTTATTAACCTAGTAAGGAAAAACTGACTATGAAAAAAGAACCTTTATGTGAAGAGATTGCCGGCAAGGGTTGTGGATTAAAGAAAGTATTAAACATCATAGGTGGCAAATGGAAAATAATGATTCTATGCGTCATCGACAATAATGAAGTTGCCCGCTATGGAGATTTAAGACGCTCAGTGTTTGGTATCACCAATACCATGCTAGCCCAGTCTCTGAAGGAATTAGAAGCCGATGGCCTGGTTCACCGCACCCAGTATGATGAAATGCCAGTACGAGTGGAATACACTCTAACTGATCAAGCTAAGAGTTTAATCCCTATCCTACTACAATTAAAAAAATGGGGCGAAGAAAACTTATAGATACCTTGCATTTACCTACTTACCTATCTTATAATATGGTAATAGGAGGTCAGAATATGTTTAGTACAAAAGGCAGATACGCACTACGCGTAATGATAGATTTGGCACAACAGCATTCTGAGGATTATATTCCTCTTAAGGATATTGCTGAGCGTCAGGACATTTCAAAGAAATATTTGGAGATTATTGTTAAAGAGCTTGTAAAGGGCGGCCTGGTTGCTGGAGTCAGCGGTAAGGGCGGTGGCTACAAGCTTACAAGAAACCCAGATGAATATTCCGTTGGAGAGATTATAGAATTATTGGAGGGCAGCCTTTCACCTGTAGCCTGCCTGGCCGACGGTGCAAAAGACTGCCCTCGTGAAGGAGTTTGCAAGACACTCCCAATGTGGACTGAATTCTATTTACTTGAAAGAGATTTCTTCTATGGCAAGAAGCTCAGCGATTTAGTAAATAGTTAATTTGCTAATAATAAATCAATTATTCCAGGATATGATGATATCTTAGCTTCTAAGATATTTTCGTATCCTTTTTTTCTTATTTCTTTACTACAGCTTTCCCCTATTGAATAGATAAATTCAGGTACATAACCTTCCATGGCATCGATACTAACTAATGCTGTATTACCGCTGGTGAATATTGCGCCATCGCAGGCAGCGATTTTCTCTTTTATTCTGGCATCAATAGGTGCATCAGTTGATATGTTCTCATAGCTTACGAACTTGCTAAGATTAAATCTAGCATCCAGGCTTTCTTCAAATCCCCCGGAAACCTTTTTAGCGCATAGCCAATACACATTCGAATCATCTGGCACCCTTTTATTAATGGTCGCCGCAAGATTTGCACCGCTTTGTTTGGTAGAAATAATATCAGCAATAATCCCAAAGGACGCCAACGTGTCAAAGGTCTTTTTTCCTACCACAGCAAAATGACAATTAGGAATATATCTTAAATCCTTTCTGGCACCTTCAAAAAGATTGTAGAAGAAAGACTTCACTCCATTTGCGCTGGTAAATACTACCACATCTGATTCCGTAGCAGCTTCTAAGAATGACACATCTACCTTCTTAGGAACAATCTGCCCTGCCACATAAGAAATCACTTCTGCTCCAAGCTCTTCTAATCTAACCTCTAATTCGTTTGAAACAGGCTTTTCAATCCCCTTTAAACCATACTCAAAGCTTTTGATTTTAGGCAAAAAGAAAGTCTTTCCAAATAGTGGTCGGCTTTCAAAAAATGCCAGGGTTTCATTTAATGCTACTACCTCTCCCACTACAATAGTTGCAGGAGATTCAAGCTTGGCTGACTCAACAAGTTCAGCAATATTTTCTAATCTACCTACACATTTTTTCTGATGATTTGTGGTGGCATTTGATATTACTGCAACCTTGGTAGATTTACTTCTGCCAGCCCCAATTAGCCCATCTGCGATTTCCCCTACATGCGATAATCCCATCAAAAACACTAATGTAACTGATTCATCTGTAAGCTGACTATAATCAATATCTGAAACCTGATCCTTTCTGCTGTGAGCAGTGATTACCTGAAATCCCTTTGATAATCCGCGGTGAGTTATTGGAATTCCTGCGGCTGTAAGAGAAGCAATAGATGAACTTATTCCAGGAATCACATCCACTTCTACACCATTTTCAAGAAGATATAATGCTTCCTCGCCACCTCTTCCAAAAACATAAGGATCACCACCCTTTAGGCGAACCACCAGCTGATGCTCCCTGGCCTCTTGTAATAACAGCTTGTTAATTTCCTCCTGTGGCATTACATGAAAATGATTTTCTTTTCCTACAAAAATCTTTTCACAGCCTACTGGTGCCAGTTCTAAAAATTTGGCATTAAGTAATCTGTCATAGATTACACAATCCGCCTTCTTTAATATTTCTGCTCCTTTTAAAGTGAGCAGGCCCCATTCTCCAGGACCTGCTCCAAGCAAAACAACTTTTCCACTCATTTTATTTCTCCAACTGTTGTTTAATATCCGCAACAGCTCTATCAATCAATTCTTCGTTTGCAGCTATACCAGCTTGTTTTGTTCTTGCAAGCTTACTGCCATCCTCTGTTCCAAACAAAGCTCTCAGTTCATAGCCTTCATCTGTAACAGAAGCATAAGCTCCAATTGGTAGATGGCAATCTCCACCTATCTTTTTAAGAAAGCCCCTCTCCAAAAATGTGATATCTCTAATAGTACTATCTGAAAGTGAATTCACCATCTCAAGAAGCTCATAGTTATCGGATTTTAGCTCAATAGCTAAAGTACCTTGCGCAGGTGCCGGAATCATATCATCTACATTAAAATACTCAGATATTTCATTAGACAATCCCAGTCTTTTAAGACCTGCTGCTGCAAGAACAATGCCATCTAATTTTGTACCATCTGCAAGACCTTCCCTTAGCTTCCTTATTCGAGTATCAATATTACCTCTGATTGGATAAAGATTTAAATCCGGACGAAGAGCCAAAAGCTGATAGGAACGTCGCTTACTACCTGTAGCAATCTTGGCCCCCTGTGGCAAATCAGCTAAACTCTTATACTGATTTAGTATCAGAACGTCTCTTGCATCTTCCCTATCCCAAGGTTCGGCAAAAACCAATCCTTCTTTAAGAGTGTCTGGCATATCCTTCATGGAATGAACTGCCAGCTGAATTCTTCCAGATAAAAGAGCATCCTCTATTTCATCTGTAAATATTCCCTTGGAACCAATAGCATCCAGTGGTCTGTTTTGATCCAAATCACCGGTGGTTTTAATAACTACTATCTCGTAATTATTATCAGGGAAACTACTTTTAAGAGTGTCTAACACATAATTTGCCTGGGCCAATGCCAGCTTAGAACCGCGAGTTCCTATTTTAATATCCATTCCTACTCCTATGCATTTACTAAAACTAATTTCTTAAATGCTGGAATAAGCTGTGTTGAAAGGCTTGCCGCCAAAACACAAAGGATAAAATCCGGTAAAACTGTAATTAAGCAATACTGCACAACAACAACGGCAAATGAAACAGCTTCTCCAACATATAGATTCTTTATCAAATAAAAATATACCGCACCTACGCTATAATATGCAATAAGTCCAATTGTCGCTGGGATAATAAGGTATATTAATTTTCTAGATGGAAGCTTTTCTGTATATAGACCGATTAAGTATGCTGCCAAAATAAAGCCAAGTAGGAAGCCAAAACCTGGGCGAAGTACATATCCGATTCCGCCACCTGCTGCAAATACCGGAACGCCTGCAAGTCCAACGATTATATATGTGATTACACTAAGAGCACCCAACTTTTTTCCTAAAATGAATCCTGCTAATAATACAAACAACCACTGGAATGTAAAATGCATTGTGTATAGTGGTAGTGGAATATCGATTTTAATAAATGCTCCCACAGCAATAAGTGCCGCGAATAATCCTGTAAATGTAATCTCCTTAGTTGTCAACTTCATTGTAAGTTCTCCTTAAAAATAGTATTTATCTGAATAGATTCGTAAATCTTCCTTTTCGTACTCCCCAGCTTCTATGTGAAAGCTATTAAGTACTGGGTTTTCTGCCATCAACGAAAGAATCATGTAACTGGCCTTTGAATCGTAGGCAAGCTTAATATCCTCAACTGATGGTCTTGAAGGCGATTCAGGATGAGAATGCCAATTACCAAGAGGCTTTAACCCCTCAGCTCTCATATCCTTGATTGCCTCCATCTGATCCTTTGGGTCGAGAGTAAAATGATCTGTTGCATGATCCTTATTTTCCAAATAGTATATCTTTTTTACTTCGAATCGTATATACGATAATGCATTCTAATTATTTTCATCTTTTACCTCAAATCTGCCGGCAGTTTCTTCACACACTTCCTGCTCGTAATCAATAAGCTCAGTGATAGTTGGATTGGCTCCGCATACAGGACATTTGCTAGTGTCATGAGGGAGTTTTATCTTTCTGAACTCCTGATTTACTGCATCGTAAGTAAGAAGCCTTCCTGTAAGCAAATCACCTACACCTACGATATATTTGATTGCCTCCATGGCCTGAAGTGAACCAATCACTCCACCCATAGCACCAATAACGCCTGCCTGCTTACAGGTAGGTACTGCATCCTTTGGTGGTGGATTTTTGAATACACATCTGTAGCAAGGGCCTTCCCCAGGCACGTATGTCATAAGCTGCCCCTTGAAACGGATAATTCCTGCATGGCTAAATGGTTTCTTTTCCATTACGCAGGCATCATTGATTAGAAACTTCGCTGGGAAGTTATCAGTTCCATCAATAATAAAATCGTATTCACGAATTAATTCTCTGATGTTTGTTGAATCCACAAATTTATGATAGGTTTTCACCTCTACATCAGGGTTCATAGCATTCATGGTTTCTTTTGCGGATTTAACCTTTGGCTTTCCAATATCTGCTGTACTATGGATTATCTGGCGTTGCAGATTTGATAAATCCACCTCATCTGCATCTACAATACCAATTTTTCCTACACCTGCTGCGGCCAGATACATAGCTGCTGGAGCGCCAAGTCCACCTGCTCCAATAATAAGTACGCTTGCATTTAGTAACTTCTTTTGCCCTTTAGCTCCAACTTCCTTTAGGATGATATGTCTGCTATAGCGTTCAATCTGCTGATCTGTCATTGCCATTAGCAGCCACCTCCCATGAAGTACAGAAACTCTACGCTATCACCTTCTTTTAGAACAGTGGTATCACGATTTTCTGTAAGCACAAACTCATCATTAATTGATACTGTCACATACTGAGGAGTCTCAACATCCTCAAGCTCAATTAGCTCTGGAAGTGTTAAGCCATCCTTATATTCCTTCTTTTCTCCCGCAACTGTAATTAACATAGCATTATCCTCCTAACTTTAAATTAAATCATCTATCCAATCTACTAAATCCTCATAGTCTCTTGGACCAATCTGCTTACCAATGGCCTTGCCATCCTTAAATAAAATCAAGGTTGGATTAGATTTAATTTCATAATCCTCAACAAGCTTTGTATCATAGTTGGTATTAACCTTAAAAACATTGAGCTTGCCTTCATATTCTTCCTCTATATCGCAAAGAGTTGGCGCAAGCTTTTTGCAGGTGATGCATGAATCAGAATAAAAATCTACTATAGTTGGAACTGTACTATTAAGTACCTTACTAGCAAAATCATCTCTATATATTCTTTCAGCCATACTACTCCTCCACCTTTCTTACAAACAATGTATATGTTCCATCCTCATTGTCATTAAGCTTTAATATCTTGTGTCCGTCCTCCTTAAAAGAACGAGGGACATTTTGCACTGGCTCGCCGTCATTCATGCGAATCGCCAGCACCTGCCCATCATCAAGCTCCTCGATTGCCACCTTTGCTGTAACAAAAGTAAGTGGGCACACCTTATCTGTAATATCTACCTGTTCATCAAATTCCAATACTTCACTCATATTTAACCTCCTTATTTTGTAGAGTCTTGATATGCGGCCTCTACGGCTGTGCGTAGGCCATCGTCTCCTAGGCGGGTGAGGGTGGCGCGGAAGCGCTCCGATGGCTTTGCGTTGGCCTCGAAATAGTCGATGGCTGCATCGGTGACACGGAACAATGTTTCCTTATCACGGATGATTGGAAGCAGCTGCTCAGCCTTATAAATCTTGTTTCCAAAGGTGCCACCAAAGGATACGATATAACCTGGTGTTCCTACCCATGCATCGGTAGGACAGCTCTTTACACAGCGTGCGCAGTTATTGCACTTAGTAGTGTCAATCTCTACCTTGCCATCCTTCATTGTAAGCGCCTGCTCCCTACAAGCCTTTACGCACACACCACAGGAAATGCAATCCTCTTCCTTATACTCAACTGTCATACCGCCCTTGATACCTACATCATTTTCTTCAGCCTTAAGGCAGTTGTTCTGGCAGCCAGTCACACCAAACTTAAACTTATGTGGCAGCTCTCTACCAAAATATCTATCATTTAATTCCTGTGCCAAAGTATATGTATCTATACAGCCACTTGGGCAAATTTCTGAGCCCTGGCAGGCTGTAATTGTACGAACTCTTGGTCCACAAACACCGGTGTATACACCGCCAGCTTTTAACTCTTCCTTCACCTTTTCCAAATCATTTACATGAATAAATGGAATTTCGATTCCCTGACGGCTAGTCATGTGAATATATCCATGACCATACTTTTCTGCCACTTCTGCCACTGTTTTGATGGCGTTTGCATCTAAATTGCCACCTACAACTGCAAGTCGAAGTGATCCATATCCCTTCTGTTTCTGGCTCATGAAGCCGCCAGCCTTCAAAGCCTTATAATCTATCTTCTCTGCCATATTTACTCCTTTAAAAACGCGGTGCGAAAGTCTGCTATGAGGTCTTCTACGTCTTCGATACCGACGCTGATTCTAATGAGGTCATCGTAGACTCCGGCGTCCGCTAATTCTTTTTCAGTACTGTGCAACGAAATAGTTGATGACGGGTGCACAACCAGGGTTTTGGTGTCTCCTATATTTGATAGGATGTACGGAATGGTTAGCTTGTTCATGATTTCGAAGGCTCGTTCCTTTGTTCCTACTCTGATGGTAAGAATGGCGCCGAAACCATTCTTTAATATCGTATTTGCGATACCATTCCATTTGCTTGATTTAAGCCCAGGATAGTTTACAGTTATATCATCATAATTTTCTTCTAACCACTGAGCTAACGCTAACGCATTAGAGCATTGTCTTTCCATTCTTAGTCCAAGGGTTTCCAGTCCTATCACATTCAAATATGCATTAAATGGTGATAGGCAGGTTCCCATATTTCGGTACAGTCCACTTCGCATTTTCGATATATAGGCAAATGGCCCATACTTTATATATTCTCCTAATACCGGATATCGCTCTTTAGTCCATTTGAAATGGCCGCTATCTGTAAGAATACCGCTGATAGAATTACTGCTTCCATTTATGTATTTGGAAGATGAATTCACTACTATGTCTGCCCCATGGTCTATAGCCTTCACCAGATATGGTGTTGCTGTGGTGTTGTCTATAACAAGCGGCACACCATGAGCATGTGAAATTTCTGCAAGCTTATCAATATCTGTTACGTCCAAACAGGGATTGCCGATGGTCTCTGCAAATACCACCTTGGTGCGGTCATTGAAAGCCGCCTCTATCTCTTCCCAATTGTTGTTTTCTACATATCTTGTCTTGATTCCAAAGGCTTCGATATCTCTAAACAAATCGATGGAGCCGCCGTACAGGCTTGCACTTGATATTATTTCATCTCCCGCCTGCAAAATATTTAATAACGCCATTGAAATGGCTGCCATTCCAGATGCGCAAGCTACTGATCCTATACCACCTTCAAGCTTTGTGATTTTCTCTTCAAATGCACTGATTGTTGGATTTGCCACTCTGGTGTAGCAATATCCCATTTTCTTATTGGCAAATATTCCAGCCAAATCCTCCGCTGATTCCTGATAAAAAGCACTACTTTGATATATAGGTGGAAGGGTTGAACCTTTTATCTCCTGTTGATTACCTGCATGAAGCAGATCCGTATTAAATCCTATGGCTATCACTCCCTTCATTTTGTCTATCTACCTACTAGATTGATAGGATAATAGCAGATAAAACTCCTCCACGCAATACATCCTGTTCCTAAATAAAATTAGAGCTAGCTATAAATCAATTTTATAGCTAGCTCTATTATCGTATATACGTATTATTTATCGTAATCATCTAAGAAATGATGCTTCACACCGTCCTGCTTGTAAGCAATTACTGTAGCAAGATTAACATTCTCAACACTGCGGAAAATATTAGATTCCACATATGGATTTACCTTCTTAAGCTCTGCGATTAAGTTTCTGGTTTCGAGACGCTTTGATGCGCTGGTTCCATCTACAGAGCAGCTGTCACAGGTCTCTGTAAAATGACAGGCACACTGTAGGAAGTGTAAGCCGTTGTATCTTTGCCATGCAATAATATCATCCTGTCTAATGAGATACAGTGGTCTGATTAATTCCATGCCCTCGAAATTTGTAGAATGAAGCTTAGGCATCATAGTCTGCACCTGGGCGCCATAAAGCATTCCCATCAGGATAGTTTCAATAACATCATCATAGTGGTGACCAAGTGCAATCTTGTTACAACCCAGCTCCTTAGCCTTGGAATAAAGATGGCCTCGGCGCATTCTGGCACACAGATAACAAGGGTTCTTATCTACTGTATCAACCGCATCGAAAATATCGCTCTCATACACAACTATAGGAATTCCCATAAGCTTAGCATTGCTTTCGATAAGCTTGCGATTAACTTCACTGTATCCTGGGTCCATCACAAGGAATGTAAGATCAAAATTAACCTTCTGATGTCTCTTAATCTCCTGGAAAAGCTTTGCCATCAGCATGGAATCCTTACCACCGGATATGCATACTGCAATATGGTCACCTTCCTTGATAAGCTCGTACTGCTTGCAAGCTCTTGCAAATGGTGAAAACAATGTCTTATGAAATTTCTTTCTGATGCTCTTTTCTATCTCAGCAGTCTTTTCGTTAAGCACTTCTTCTGCCTCATTATCCTGAGCCTCCATCATAGCTGAAAGATAACTATTGTAGCCTCCTGTTAGACTTACTGCATCATATCCCTGTTCAGATAAAATAGCCGCATCCTCAACTGAAACCACACCTCTGGTGCAATAAAGTATTATCTGCTTTGATTTATCCAGACGATTGCAGACACCCTCTAAATCTTTTTCAAACAACTCATGTGTGATGCTGATAGCCCCTGGGATCATACCGTATTTAAGACTTCCCTCATTTCTGGTATCAACCAATATATATGAATCTTTACTGAGCTCCAAAAGCTCTTTATATGATATTTCCTTCATAAACTCCTCATTTTTTAACAAAAAACAACTCATCCTTTTACACCCATCTGTTTAATAGGCTATACTATGTTATTTTCTTTTTTGTATTTTGTCAAATACCTATTAAACTTCGTTGCTTTTAGATAAAATAATTCATATAATATTCCCGTTAAGAAGGAGAAATGTATATGACTAACAAAGCTTTTGTAAAATCTATTATGGCTGGTTTCACTATCGGCCTTGGTGGACTCATTTATTTATCATTAGATAATAAGGTGATTGGTTCCGCACTGTTTTCTGTTGGACTTTTCGTAGTACTTACCTTCGGCTTTAATCTTTTCACTGGTAAGGTTTGCTACACTATCGATAAGGGCGGCCCTACTATTCTTGATATGGTATCTATTTGGGTTGGAAATTTTATCGGAACATTGATACTTGCTCTTATGATAAGAGGTACTAGAGTTGGTGCAGCCGTTGCTGAAAAGGCCACAGCTCTTTGTGAAGTTAAGAATGGCGACTCATACTTGAGCCTGTT
>CACYLQ010000098.1 GCA_902775195.1 uncultured Pseudobutyrivibrio sp. | reverse complement strand
CTTACTGTTAATCCCTAAGTGTAAGTGGGCCTGCTTGGAATTGTGTAGGACCTCTATCGCGTTTCGCATATCGGATTTTTCTACAAATTCCTTGGCCTGTTCCAACGGGGTATTTTTTGCCTTTCGCTCTATAAGCCGACTACGTAACATATTTTCATCTGCTGATATAAAGATGGTGTAATCTGCATAAGCAGACAAGTCACGCCATCCCTCCTCATCTAACAACAGATAATTTCCCTCGAGCAGAACAATATCTGATGTTACCTGCAGGGCATCCTCCACAGGATTATGCAAATTTCTATCGTATATAGGCCAGCCACAGTTGGTGCCGCTTGCCACAAGCCTGATTCTATCTTCCAGTGCCTTCAAATCAAAGGTGATAGGGGCACCCTTAATTTCTACCATCTTTATGGTCGTGCCATCACGCACTGTTTCGTGGCTAAGCAGATAATCCTGGTAATGATGGAAGCCATCCATCCCGATGGTTTGGATTTCCTTGACCCCATCTGTGGTTTTAGATAAGTACTCCAAGAAATCTAACAAGGTGCTTTTGCCTGCTCCTGGAGGTGCAGCTAACATTACCAATAATCTTGAGCCCTTCTCCTTCTGCATTTTTGTAAGCCTTTTCAATAGTGGAACAAATATTTCGTTGATGTTCTCTTCACTGTAATGTGCCTTTATGTCATAGCCATTAATACATGCGCTGTACTCCATTACTCTCTCCTTAGTCATTTCCATAAACTATCTTATAGTATAAATCAAATAGCTTTTTAATTTCATCCCTTTCTTCCTCTGGAGCCAGCTTTAGATAATCTGACAGCAATCCTCTGTCCTTAAACTCATCCCCTGATTCCTTGATTAGTCTAGCCTTTGTTGTTGCTACATCTAGCTTTATCTTCTTTTCTGGGGATGCCAGTTTATAAATGATTCGCCTTAGCAGGATTGCTCCCACCCAAATAATCAGGATAAGCAAGGCGATGCTAAGCAGCACAATTCCAATTATTTTTAGCAGCTGAACCCCTTCGTTTTGATAGTCCTCATTAGCTTCGTCTGACTCTGGAATATCGGGAAACTTTGATATTTCATTCAGTTTTTCTGTATCAGATTGTTCACCTACTGCCTCACTTCTATGCCAGTTGTAATCGGCTGCTGTAGTGTATGCGCTGGTAGGTTCAAATGGGAGCCAGCCTACATTTTGGATATATGCCTCTGGCCAGACGTGGGCACAGTTGGCTTCTACCACATATTTTTCCTGAACTTCAAATGGGAAGCTATATCTATAGCCGTTCATAGCCCTTGCGGGTATTCCTGCTGCCCTAAGTAACATCACCATGGATGATGTGTAGTGTACGCAGTATCCAGATTCAGTTTCAAACAGGAATCTATCTGCAATATCTGCCATGCCCTCAGGGGTACTCATATCGGAATCGGGATTATGTCCCCCCACAGCTTTGGTGCTGTAAGTATACTGACGAAGATATTGTTCTATCAGTCTGGCCTTGTCGTAATCATTATCAGCACCTGCTGTAATTTTTAATGCCAAATCCTTCATCCTGTCAGTGATACCATCTGTATCACCATAGATTTTATACATATCTGACTGATGAACATAATCGTCATATTCACTCTGTGTCATCACATCTGATAAATCCTGATTATAAAGAGCTAAATAATAATCGGTTGCCTCCTGATATGTCATAGGATTTCTGTCAACAAGCCCACCATCTGGATTTTCAAAAAATCCTACCAACGCTGGGCTGCCGTAATCTATATCCAAATACTTTGCCTTGATTTTATAGCCTTTACGATGTCTGTTATTACCTCGTCCTTCTTCTATAACGCCATCTTCATTAGTAAGAACCAATGCTCCTTCAGGGGCAATTTCGTCAGCTGTATCAAGATAAACATATTCAACCTCCAGCTTGGAAATCTGAGAGAAGGTGGCTGCTTCCTCCCTTGTTATTCCATTATCCTTCAGAAACTGA
Source organism: uncultured Pseudobutyrivibrio sp. (assembly GCA_902775195.1). Lineage (GTDB taxonomy): Bacteria > Bacillota > Clostridia > Lachnospirales > Lachnospiraceae > Pseudobutyrivibrio. The sequence goes on along the minus strand of CACYLQ010000098.1, from coordinate 4,946 downwards.
AGCCAATCTACTAAGCCTTTTCCATCAACACCTTTTCCTCCGGCCAAATAGAGGACTCGTCTCATCTTCATATTTTTGCCAGTTTCTGAATCCGTATATACGAAGTAAGGCCGTTCCACAGTTTCCAAAACAAGCTGTAGCTTATCTGAATTTGATATTCGTTTTCCTGTCACCTTGAAAGAGCCGTAGCCTGTGGTATATTCCTTGTCCCCAATTGTGGAACATAGATAATATGCCGTGGCATCTGCTGCATTTCCTAAGGCTCCTTCTATTTTTGACCAGTCAATGGGAGTTCGATTCATAGGAATAAACAACAAAAAACATCCCATCAAAAGGAAGTAATGAAATGGAAATTCTCCTTCCTTTCTTCCCCATATAATCTTCTGAATCGCAGAAAAGGTAAGCACCGCAAGAGCCACAAATAACAGCTTGTCTAATAGCCTATCGCCCCAAAACGCACTCCAATTTATTCGCAGGAAAAATGCAACGCCATCAAGAATAAGGCTTCCAAACAATATCACCTTATCCCGCCCTGGCATGTAATCAAAAATGATTCTTACAATCACTGCCAGGATTACAGCCATAGCGATATCGCCCCATTTACCATTAACCTTTAAAAGGAAAAACATTAACACTGCTGGAATCAGCGAAAACAGTGGAATAGCTTTATTTTCCACAATGCCATGAAATATAAACTCTAAAACTGCGTATAAGAAAAAAGATAAAATAAACGCAAAAACAAAGCTACTCCTATTAATGTCGTAGCCTTCCCCCTTTGCAATCAAAAAAATCTCCAGACAAATGGTGATTAACGCAAATACGAACAGATGAAGTTTTTTCTCAACCGCAAATAATGCAGCTGCTTTCTCCCTCATCAGGATTTTCTCTGATGATAATCCAGGTATCGCCTTCATTGACCTTTGACCTCCGCTCTGTCGCCAGCCTTCTGATTTCATTAAAGGCCTTAGATGAGCCATAGAAAATACCATCCGCTACTATACTGTAAAACTCCATAAAGCTTTCCTTAGAATCTACGGTAGTTTCCTTAACATCCCCTGATGGATATATCAGTCGAACTGGAACTGATTGCTCGCCGAAATGCCAGGCTGCCGATACAACAAATTCTAAGAAAATATCTCTCTTCTTCAGATAGTCCAAATCCTCCCTGTTTTCAGGTGGATTAGCCGCCTCCATAAGAATGGTGACTGTTCTTTTTTCCATCTTATCCGGTGTCCTTACCATCAGATTTCCCTGTTTTGCGGACACCTTCCAGTTTATTGTATTTAAACTATCCCCTTTAATATATAGCCTGATGTCACTGCCCGGTGTATCCTCGAAAAGTCTGTTACTTTTTAAACCTGTGTTGTTAATAAGATTTTCTATATCCAACACCTTTGTTGCAACATCGGTTATCTGTGGTCTTACAATTGCCCTGAAGTTATACTGAACATCCAACTCCACTGTATATAGGAAAAATGGGTCCATCAGGGAAATCCTGTCTATGCCTATGTTGTAGGCACCTGCATATTTACAGGTGATGCCAGACATTAGCTCCTGCTTTTGATGACTGTCCAGCGAAAGCTTTTGACCATTTTCTATAGCGTATAGATTACATCTATCATCCAAAGTAAAGATGCCCATTTCATGAACAGGAAATAATCCAACGTTTTCAAACAGCACTCTATATCTGTGCTCCTCTCCCTTGGTGAGCTTGTAAACCTCTATTTCCTGGAATATATTTAGAAATCTGTAATTTAGTAGGGTGTATAAAATAGAAACTGGAATCACAAGCAGCATTCCATAGAGCCATACAAAAGAAGCTGGCCCTCCATAATAGCTGGCAAAAATGACGCTAAGCACCAGCCCAATCAGATATGCAATTACTCCCCTTTTATGAATTTGAACCTTCATTACATCTCACCTGCTCAAGAATCTTCCTTACCAGATACTCCTTAGTAGTACGACTAAGTCTTGCCTCGCTTGTAAGAATAATTCTGTGAGTCAATGTAAGTGTTGCAGCATTTGCTATGTCCTCGGGAATGCAGTAATCTCTGTCAGCCATGAATGCCAAGGCCTGAGCGCATCTAAGCATAGATAAAAGTGCTCTTGGTGAGGTGCCGCAGGCTATCTCAGGATTATTCCTGGTGGCCTCTACTATTTCTACTGCATAGCATCTTAAGTTTTCTTTTATGGTTACAGCTTTGACCATCTTTCGCATTTCATTAATATCATCTGCCGTCAAAACAGGTGTTGTCTCCTGATGTAGCTGTCCTTCCAAAAATCTTTTTACCATATCCTCAGAGGCATCCTGATTAGGATAGCCTACGCTAAGCTTAATCATAAAACGATCAAGCTGTGCCTCAGGAAGTGGATAGGTTCCAGCCATCTCCACTGGGTTTTGGGTACCTATTACCATAAAAGGCGATGGTACAGGAATATCATTTCCATCTATTGTAACCTGTTGCTCCTCCATTACCTGAAGAAGTGCAGATTGTGTTTTTGGGGAAGTACGATTGAGTTCATCAACAAGAACTATATTGCTAACAACTGGACCTGGCATTACCTGAAAGCTTTGGTCCTTAGAATTGAAAATAGAAACACCGGTAATATCCGAAGGCATGGTGTCTGGCGTACACTGAATACGGGCAAATGACAAGGCTACAGAATCTGCCAGCGCCTTGGCAAGTGAAGTCTTGCCAACCCCTGGAACATCCTCCAATAGTACATGGCCTTCTGCCAAAAAAGCAGCTATCAGCTTATCAATTACATCTGACTTTCCAACAATACGCTGCTCTATAGCAGCCTTCAGCCTTGCAACCTTCTCGTTCATAATATCCCCCCATAGTTGAAATCTTATTTTACCCCTATGGTTTTATCATACTCATTTATAAGAAAGTGTTCAATATCTTTTATCCTCTTTCCGTGAACAGAAAATTACCGCTATCATGGCTTCCCATAATAGCGGTAATTATATTAGGCAGCTGGTTCAACCTCAGTCTGCTCTGTTTCAGTCTGCTGTGTTTCAGTCTGTTGTGTTTCAACATTCTGTCCTTGCTCCTCTGCCCATGGATTAATTCCTCCTGCTGGCAGATATGCTCTGTAAGGATCAACTGTTGAATCGACAAAATTTAAACCTGGTGTTTCTGTTGTATCCTTTATTACAAAAGCCTTTCCCTCAGTTACTTCATCCTTAAGTAAGGTCTCTTCAATAGAATCAAATGGTGCGCACACTGAACCATTAACAGGTTCATAAGGTTTTGAGAAGTATTCCATGTAATCTAATACATCTCTACAGAACTGTGCTGATTTGTCATCTTCAGCGATAAACTTATTTGTAAAATCATCTATAGAATCGTAAATTCTTTCGCCATTTTCATCCTTTGGTGAAACCGTTCTTATGATATCCTCTAAAGAAGTGCAAACCCACTGTGTTTCATCCTCTGGATTTACTCCACCATGCATCTCTCTAAGAAGAATATCAAGCCCCTGCTTTAGCACTTCACTATCGATTACACTATAGCGTTCGCCATCATTATCAATATATTCGTACATTGCACGATTCTTTATACCATATTTTAGCCTGTACTCAGGTGTGTTTGATATAAGCTTTGCAAGATATAAGCATGCTAGGTAGCCTGAGCAATATGAGCTACGTCTATTTACCTCCGCATTACAGTCCTTAAGCTGCATGATATTCTCTGCGTTGGTATAGTATTCCTTTAACAGATCCTTAGAATAGCCTTTTTCTTTTCCGTTTTCATCTAAAGTCTTATCATAACCATAATATTCTTTGAACTCACTATTCCAATACTGGTATGCATTCTCTACACAGGTTGCGGTTCCTTCAACGAACCAGCCTGGGAAATTCATTTTTTTAGACTTATTATAATTCAAATGATTTGTATCATAATTGTAGTATGCACCTTCCATACCAGGTCTTGTATAATCATCCATAAATCCATGCATCATCTCATGGGTCAAGGTGTTATTAAGCTCGGCTCTTTTATAATCCTCTAGCTTCCAAAGGCCATCCTCATCCTGATATAAAGCAGAGTCTAAGCCTCGAGCATTTAAAGCTACAATATATTTTGCTGCACCATCGTATGTAGCTTCGATTTCTTCTTTGCCTGTTTCTGAATCAATATATTTATGTTCTCCATCTGAAACTGGAACCATACCTACGTATGCCACAGCATCCTTCATATCTTCATATTTAGGATTTGAAAATTCATATTCACCCCTATCCTTATTCCATCCTGGGCTCAAAGCATTATCATAATAAATATATAGACCAATATCTTTTCCTAATTCACCTTTTTCTACAGCCTCGCTATAGCATTTAAAATTATCAATCAAAAAATTAACTGCTTGTGGCTGGATAGTATATCTAACAAGCTTTGTAAGAGCTGCAAGCTTATCATATCCCATTTTTTCAATCGCTATTTTGTCACAATGCATTGCAACTAAATCAACGACTGTATTATCTGCTTTTTTGGTAATTGTGTTTGTAGAGGAAGGCTTTGAAACAAAATCTTCAACACTTGTTGCTTGCTTTGCCTCCATTTTTGAGCCAGCACCTTCAATACCTGTAAAATATACTAATCTATTTGCTGGGTCATCTATAAATACAAGCTTTTTGGTACCAAATAATTTTTTCACGCAATCAGGTAGATTTACCTTGATGTCATCCATCAATCCACCATTAAGCTTGTATTCATCTGGCATATAAAATACGAATACTGGATATGCCTTATTTTCATCTGAAGCAACCGTACAAGGTTTACCATTGGCATCTGCCCAAACAACTGGAATCTCCCATGTACCACCATTATCAGCAACCACCTTTACACTTGCTGGAAGAACGGCACCTGCTTTTATCTCATCGATACCAGAAATTGTTATAGCACTTATTGCCTTATTATAAGTAGCTGTTCCCTCATTCTTAA
>CACYLQ010000097.1 GCA_902775195.1 uncultured Pseudobutyrivibrio sp. | reverse complement strand
CATGTAGCAAAAATGTAGAGTGAAACGCTTGCATTTCCGACAGCTAGCAAAAGGCTGTCGGAAATACTTTTGGGCTACGCCCCAATGCTAGGCGCTTACAAATAAACAGACACATTACACATTCATTCAGGTATTATAAGGACCTATGAATTGTAAATATAAGCTACCTGCATATTCCGCTTTATCTGATCATCTGTTCCGTAGCACTGAGGTACATTCTGAGCAAAGTCCTTCTTATGCATGCATTTGCAGAACAATCCTTTGTTCTGCCTGATTGTTCATTAAGCACTGCCAAAAACAGTGTCAATGGGGCATTTATGCCGGCTTTGGCCCTTGCCATTGACTCTGGTTCTGAAAATGCTATTTGGTCAGTTGAAGTGGAAACCCGCTTAGGTTTGACCAGAAACTAGATTCAGTTTCAAGCGGAAACCGTGCTCAGATGAGCCGGAATTTGCAAGCTACCCCTTTCGGATTCATATCATTGTGTATTATAGTCTCCATATTTCTAGTGACAAGCATCTTTCTCATTATTACTCTTTTTCAAGCATTAGCTGCCTTTTCAATTTCTGCCATCATCCTAGGAAGACACTTTTCTTTGTTTATTCTATTTTCTCTATAGGCCTTACCAAATATAGCTTTTAGTGTTCCTTTAGTATATCTTTTATAATGATCGTCAGCTATTTCTTTCATAATTATTTTAGAAATATCCCCCATTTTATGGTATGTGAGTTTAACCAGATTTCGATGATCCATCTCTTTATCCAATACTATAGTATCACCCGGCTCAGAATCATCTATAGAGATATTCAAATCCTGTAATTCACTATCTTCTATCCATATAACGCTAACCGTTTCGATACATTCACTTTTCGAAGAGCCGGCAAGAGCCAGTACAGCTTCATCCAGTTCGTCCATATTGTCAATTTTCCAAACAGACAATGAATCATTTTGCGTTCTGATATCAGAAACGGCATCGCTTCGAAGTTCCTTTATGTCACATGGTTGATTAGGCCATTTTGCTCTTGAAATTTTCCTGACATAAAATGCCATTACACTTTCCTTTCGAGTTCTTCAATTACTTCGTTTGCATATTCTTGTAGCCATTTTGCAGAAAACGAAATAGCCTTTAATTTGTTTATTCCATCCTTGTGTTCCCAGTTTTCAAAGCATTTCACACCATATTCCTGAACTTCAACACTATTCGCAAAACTAATCGATGAGATTGCAATCATTTGCCCAATAGGATAAACTGCTTCATAGTCAAAGTGTGATATTATGTGAAGTACACCAATTAAATATTGCGTACCTCTCAAATCAGGATTGAAATTATCCATAAATAACCTTGATATGCTATTTAATGCTACTAAACGATCCTTTTCATACACTGTCTGGAAAAAGATTTCCGATGTACTAGGAACACCATTTTCATAGATTTCTTCCTTCATCATCGCTTTTAGTATGCTTACAGTATCAGACGATATGACCTGATTAATGTCAATATCTTCACTATTCTCTTGTCTATACTGCTCACTAAATAAGCTAGTTTTATTGGAAGCGCGTTTATCGCTATCATAGTAGAATAATGGAATATCGCTGTTCTGATCCTGTGTAGAATTCTTCACGTCATGTTTTTTATCTATCATATAGCTTTTAGCGATTTCGATGTTTTCTTTTTTTAGTTCATCTAATTCGCTCTCGAAAGATACTAGTTTATGATCCATGCTTAAAGCCCCTTTATTGTATCATTCATCCATTCTTCAGCTTTTTCGATAAATGTTCTAAAAACATCACAATTGAAACGTTCAACTAGATTTTCACCCAAAGTATTAATGTCTGAGTGAATGATAAATCCTTTATTAGTTTCTATTTGGTTATCATTTGATTTATTAAATATTGAACTAGTGTAATTTGTAATAATATTACATTTCTCATTAACATCATTAAGAGTAACATCCCTTCTCACAAGTGTATGAAGAGTCCACTCATCATAATCAGTTTTGTTTAGAAAATCTATAGGTGTACTAAATCGTTTGATTATTTCATTAAACCTATACTCTTCTTGATATACAATAAAAGTCTCGGCGTTCACCGCAATTCTGTTATATTTAAGATGATATTCTTCATCTAGTACAGAAAACAATTCAACGATTTCCTTTATAATTCCATCAATATTCTGTTTTGTTAATTGAATATCTGAGCCAAATACTAACTCGAAGTCAATTCTATTACTAAGTATTACAAACTTTTTTGACCCATCTTGGTTAAAGAAGCCCAATCTATTCACACTATTTTGAGTAGTTTTATCAACTATTACTTCTTGCAAAAGTGACGGCATGATATTGAATTTTTTGTATTTTTCCAAAAAAAATGCCATTGTGTCTGGTGTTGGTTGTATTTGATAAAAATGTCCAAATGTGCTAAATTTGATCTGTTTATTAAGTATCATTTTATATCTCCTATCTTGTTGTTATTGATCAACTCATTTGTAATGAACCAGCCCATATCACATCATCTTAACGTTAGATTTCAATAGTTGCTTCTCTTTCACTTTATTAATACTATTATATCATCAGCCTAAAGAATGTGTGGAACATTAAAGCAACAGATTCAATACGCTACACCCTCTTCTCGGAAAAGCCTTCACATATCCTGTCATCATGCACATTTCAATAAGAATAAAAGTTGCCTGACTATCAAATGCTTCGACATCAGGCACCCACCTTCTCTACAACTATAGCTTAAAACAGGTACAGTTGGCTGAATCTGCGAGCATCATATTAGTCTCCAAACTATTTACTGCAACAGGCACGCAATACGAGAACTGCACCCAGACTTTGACGGTACCATCAGCTTGTAATAGTATATCAAAAAAGACTAACTAAATGCTATCTACTTACCATTGGTGACAGGCACCAATGGTAATAACAATGATTCGCTCCACCTCCTTCGGCTGAGTATTTGCTCAATACAGCCCCCAAAAAAGCCAACATCAAATGGAAAAATCCATTGATGTTGGCTTATATTCTACCAATAACTATATTTGATATTTTCACCAGACTGCCGATAATCTGGAATTTTTAAGATTTGGTAATTGAAAGAGCTTTGTAAATACTATTTTTTATAAGTTCCAATGAGTAAGGCGCCGAATGCAATAAGCATAATCGTATACTGGATGAGATCTGTCCATGTAACCATTTTAATCCCCTCCTACTATCTATTATTAAAATATCGGCATATGTCTAAAAACAATCAAATCAGTTACATTACATCAAAAACAAACGTAGACATCGTTGTTTCTAAATGTGATTTAGTATTCCACCGTATTCTATCCAAATATCAAATGCTAATAAAATATGTATCTATCTGTGTTGTTGTAATATCTTAATAAATAAATAGATTAACTACCGTATCTTTCTTTAAACTAATACTAAAAGTTGGTTAAATTTGTTAATGCGCTAATTTCCCTATATCTATTGTAAAATATGTTTTTATTGCGCTAAGAATGTAATCTACACAACTAAACCCTTAATTCAAATGTTACATTATACTCTGTACTGAAATATATACAATTTAATATATATTACTTATCAAATCAGTTGAAAGCAGTATAGTCCTCCATACTGTTTCACTAAATCATTATTATGTTACTAATAGTTATATTTGAGCTCTTTCTATAACCATATTGGGAATTATAACAAAGCTTGTCTGTTGCATCAACTAAATATTGAGTTTTTTTTAAGTTTAATACGATATATAGCTGTTTGTCGTTACTTCTCATTTATAATATTCGCTCTGTTTTATTGCGTCCTTGATTCACACCAATGATTCATTATTCAATAATAAATCGAACTTGTTTCCTGCATTAGATGCCCTTTTTCATTAATGTAGAATGCACAGTCTCCATAAAAGTTAATTGAGTCCCATATTCCGCCAATTAGCTCAAACATCCTGGACCCAGGCAAAGGCGTTACAATTCTTCTTTGCTCATCAGATGCAAGATTATGGTAGATATAGACCATAATCTGATACAAACCCGCCAGTGCAAGCAGTACATACTTCTGATTCGCAAATTTGAAGCCTTCTTGCTCAATACCATTAATCTTTACAACACTTGTTCTGCTGTGTTTAACTTTGTTGTATGCAGTCCACCAATATGGCGCGTCTAATGCATCCGGCATATTCCACTCGATCCATGGCTGAACAGTTAGGTATTCATTTTTCACAGACACTTCCTGCTGTATAAATGCAGGATTACAATTTGTCATACATTCCTTATATTTACCAATCGTTTTATAGGAACTTTTAAAGCTTGAATCAATAAGCTTACAATATTCTTTGAACACAACATCGACCTCGCTGCCAATTTCCAGCATAAGTTTTGCGTATGCCTGAGAATAGGCATTTTCATTTTTAACATCCAGTGTAAGATAATGCAGTGTTGCTAAGAATTCTTTCTCAAGAGATATGTATTGGCTCCAGTATGTTTTAATAAACTCATCGCTTGTCATAGCATTTACCCATCCAGTCCCCCACCTTCACTTCCTCTATTACCGGCAATTTCTAGATGTTTATCACATGCGACCTGTCCCCTCGAGTATGCACTCGTCTTTGCAGCGGTTGATATTAACCACTTTATTAAATCTCTTCTGTATCATTAGAGGTACTAACATCTGTCAATTTTTCAAAAATCATTTTTATTATAGTATTAGCAAAACCATAAAACGCTTGTACGTATGAATAAACATCCAGGAAAGTCAATTCATAAGTGGATGTACTATTCTCTGACTGAATGCTATTACTAGCATGTTCCTTTTTAAAATATATAAAATACGGCAATTCGCAAAATTCTATGAATGCATATCCGACATTAATATCATCATAATGAATTATGACATCCCTTGGCCGAACACATTCCTTTATCCATTTATTATATTCTTGATAAACATATTCAGAGATAGCATCTTTGTCTTTATCTTGAACTATTCGTGACATGAAACCTTTTGACTTGAAGTTTTTATCTATATGACCAAATGTGTAATTATCTGAAATCCCATTTTTATATAGCCTAAAAAGCTTAACAAGTCTGTCAAGCGCTGATTTAATTGATATGAGACAATTATGAAGGTCTAAGACAATCTCGCTAGTTCTATTTCCCATAGAAATCCAGTCTGTATCAGGAATGGTATACTTTATATCATCCCAAAAAACGTCCTGTATAATGGAATCTACTAACCTGTTGAAATTATGGGCAGGGCCAATAAAGGATGTTCTTATCTGATCAAGGCACAGTAAAAAGTCTATATCGTGGTTTGTTTCGCTCATCCACTCATCTAGTTTTCTAGAATAATCGTCATTTGATTCTACCGCTTTATTAAGCCATTGATAATAAAGCCGTTTATAGTTATATAAAGGATTGAGAACCGCTTCCAAATCAATTTTGTAATGTTCATATTTTTTCAATCTTTCAGTACGTTTTTCCCAAATCTCTTGATTATCTACATTTTCATCCATGACACTCACTCCCTAATTATCACCTTCATTCACAGCACTACTCCATCTTCAATTCTTCAATCGGCGCTAATTCAACATCAGCCGCTCTATGGATGCCGATCCCGGCCGACCCAGGGATATTGATATTAAATCCAGCTCCCTCTAACGGATCATTTAACCACTTATATGTCGGATAATAGATCCGGTAATTCTTAATAATATCCAGGAACCGCTCCACATCTTCCAAGCTGCTTATGCTTTTATACTTAAATAGGTATTTCGGAATCGATTTCATCTTTCTCCATTATTGACTGATCTACATGCCTTCATAGTTAACCATCTAGCCCTTACTAAACCACCTAAGATATAACAGTAAGAGTATAGTCATTTTTGTACATTCACCTCTGACTATTATACGTTTCCATTATGTGCAGTGCAAATAGCCGCTCTTCTCCTGAAATCTCTTGTCCAATAATTGGACCAACTCAATCAACTAATCGCCAAAACATCGTTGCTTATTTACTTAATCCACCACCCCAGCAGCATTATCTATTGTCTCTCATTAAAGCCGCCAATATGTCAATTAATATAAGTTTTTAACCCCAAGTCGGTTCATTACCGACTTGAGGTTTTCAAGGACTCACTCTCCCCTGCCTATGCCACAACACTTACCTATCCCCATACATCTTATCGTAATACTCCATATACTCCCCTGAAGTACACTCTCTCATCCAATCCTCGTGATCCTTATACCACTGGATTGTCAGCTTAATCCCATCAGCGAACATCGTAGTCGGTGCCCACCCCAGCTCAGCCATAGCTTTAGAAGGATCAATCGCATACCGCTGGTCATGTCCCTTACGATCCGTCACATATGTGATAAGACTCTCCGGCTTGCCCAGCTCCTTAAGAATGATCTTCACGATCTCAATATTAGCTTTCTCATTATGGCCGCCGAGATTATAGACCTCTCCAACTCTGCCCTTTTCCAGAATAGCCAGGATTCCATAGCAATGATCTTTCACATACAGCCAGTCGCGGACGTTCAGCCCCTGTCCATATACAGGAAGGGCCTTGTCCTGAGAAGCATTGTTGATCATCAAAGGAATCAGTTTCTCAGGGAACTGGTACGGGCCGTAGTTATTCGAACAACGGGAAATCGTTATAGGAAGCCCGTAAGTCCTGTGATATGCCTGAACCAGCAGGTCCGCCGAAGCCTTTGAAGTGCTGTAAGGGCTTGATGTATGGATCGGAGTATCCTCATGGAAGAACAGATCAGGCCTGTCCAGAGGCAGATCTCCGTAAACTTCATCCGTGCCGACCTGATGAAATCGCGAGATTCCATACTTCCTGCACGCATCCATCAGCACTGCAGTTCCCATGATATTGGTTTCCAGGAAAATGGAAGGATTCTCAATAGAACGGTCGACATGGCTCTCTGCCGCGAAATTGACTACC
>CACYLQ010000096.1 GCA_902775195.1 uncultured Pseudobutyrivibrio sp. | reverse complement strand
CTGATCCTGTGTACAGAAGATGTGTGAATCGTTCTGGCAGAAGTGACGTCCTCTTTCGATACCCTTAAGAGTTCCTGATGACTCGAAACGGAAATCGTGTGCGATTTCAGCGATACGGATAGGAAGCTCCTTATATGAATGTGGTCTATTCGCAAAGATTCTCATGTGGTGTGGGCAGTTCATAGGACGAAGAACGAAGTTCTCTCCCTCAACCTCCATGGCTGGGAACATGTTCTCCTTGTAGTGATCCCAGTGACCTGATGTCTGGTAAAGCTGAACTGTACCAACACATGGTGTCATAACGTGAAGGTAACCAAGCTTACGTTCCTTGTTACGGATGTAGTTTTCAAGCTCTGTCCAGATTGTGTAACCGTTTGGAAGGTACATTGGAAGTCCTTTACCAATTAAATCGTCAGACATGAAAAGCTGCATATCCTTACCGATTTTACGGTGATCGCGTTCCTTAGCTTCCTCTAAAAGTGCAAGGTGCTCATCAAGCTGCTCCTGTGTTGGGAAGCAAACACCGTATACACGGTTAAGTACCTGATTGTTAGCATCACCCTTCCAGTAAGCACCTGAATGCTTAACAAGCTTGAAGTAACGGCACATCTTAACATTGTATGGATCATCCTTAAACATCTCTAAAGCTTCGGCCTTTGAAATCTCACGACGATAAATCTTGCAGCCGGACTTTGCTACCTTCTTCATTTCCTTTTCGATTTTAGCAATGTCTTCATCTGTAAGCATAACATCGCCAAGATCCATATCGTAATAGAAACCTTCCTCTACAACTGGACCTACCCAAAACTTAGCGTTTGGATAAAGATGCTTTACAGCCTGTGCCATCATGTGTGCACATGAATGATTGAGAGTGTTTAATGACTCATCTTCTTTGAAATTAACCATGATTTTCTCCTTTTTCTAATGAATGAATTTAAGTAACTACTTGTACTAAGGGTGCAAAATAAAAAACCCCTAGGAAAAGCTATTTCTAGCTTTCCTAAGGGTACATAAATCAATTAATGCACGGTTCCACCTTAGTGTTTCACTCATTTTGTCTTTAACGGAACTACCCGGAGACGCTTCGGAATTAATCCTTCTACGTTCAGCTCGAGAATGGTGTTCATATAAGCTTCCACTAGACGCTTCCAGCCTAGGCGTCCTCTCTCTTAGCTTCTGCAAATACTACTGTTTCTGTCATCGCTTTTCGTGGTCTATACTACCACAAATCATAGGATTAAACAAGCACCTGAGGGCTTAATATCTGCAATTAAATCTGTTCAAAATTCACATGTTCTTCAGCAAAATGCTTTGTTGTGGCACCTTTATCTGAATCGCTGCAGCATGGATCTTCTGCCTTAGTTGAAACCTTCTTATCTGCTGATTTATCAACAGGTGTGTTGTTTCCAAATCCAAGCATCTCTGTCTTGAATGTTAAATCTGAAGCTGCCTGAGCAAGGTCTGTAGGAACTACAATCTTTGTAGCACGTCCATCGCCCATCTTCTCAAGTGCTTCAAGCTTCTTGATAAGAAGAACTCTCTCATCAATATTTGCATCCTTAAGCATTTCAATACCACGAGCCTCTGCCTCGTATACAAGGCGAATAGATTCAGCCTGACCAGTTGCTCTTGCAATTGCTGCATCTCTTTCAGCCTCTGCCTTAAGAACTAATGCCTGCTTGTCACCTTCTGCTCTTGTAATAGATGCCTGCTTGTGACCTTCTGCTTCAAGAAGAGTCTCACGACGGTCACGCTCTGCCTTCATCTGCTTTTCCATTGAACGCTGAATTTCTTCAGGTGGGATGATATTCTTAAGCTCAACACGGCCTACCTTAATACCCCATGGGTCAGTAGCCTCATCAAGAATTCCCTGCATTCTGGCGTTGATATTATCACGTGATGTAAGTGTCTGGTCTAATTCAAGCTCACCTACAAGGTTACGTAAGGTTGTAGCTGTAAGATTTTCAAGAGCAAGGATTGGGCGCTCAGCACCATAAGCGTAAAGCTTTGGATCCTGAACCTTGAAATAAACTACAGTATCGATTTTCATGATAACGTTATCCTTTGTGATAACATCCTGTGGTGGAAAATCTGCAACCTGTTCCTTTAAAGAAACCTTCTTTGAAACCTGATCAACAAATGGAATGATTACATGGAAACCTGGTCCAAGTGTATCATGATACTTTCCTAATCTTTCGATTACGAATACGTATCCCTGTGGAACGATTCTAATTCCCATTCCAATTGCTACAATAATTAAAACTACAAGCGCAATAATAAATCCTGTCATAACATTACCTCCATATCATATTTATTTTACTGGTACACAGTGCTTGTCATTAATATCGCAAACCTTCTGAACTCTGCGTCTATACTTCTCCTCCATAAGAGGCTCAGTTGTAAGCCAGGTCTTAACAACCTCCATAGACATAAGTCCACCAATAATCTTTGCACCCAGGCAAAGGATGTTTGAATCTGTATGCTGTCTAGCAAGTGTTGCGCAAAGTGGATCCTGGCAAACAGCTGCATAGCAACCGTTAATCTTGTTTGCGATAAGCGCACTACCATAGCCAACACCATCACAGAATATTCCTCTATCACATTCTCCCTTAGCTACTGCAAGAGCTGCTGGATAAACATAGTCAGATAAGTCACAGCTGTTTTCATCATATGTTCCAAAATCCTCTACCTCATAGCCCTCGCTTAAAAGATAAGCCTTAATTTCTTCCTTCATTTGAGTTCCCGCATGATCATTTGCCATAGCAATTTTCATATGAACACCTCCATAAAAAACTTTATGTTCTAATTTTAAATGACTTGTATATATTTTACAACATTCTTAATATGTGAATCTTCTTCTAAATCTTCTAATATGATATGATTAGTTTTAGAAAACGTTTAAGTTATTGAAAACTCAATATAATAAGGGGGATTTTACAAATGAAAAAACGTATTTTGGCATTGTTCTTAACTTTGTCAATGGTTACGGCTGTGGGCTGTAAGGGGACAGCTCCAGAAGATGCAGCCAGTGAACCTAAAGAAGCTACTGTTGAGGTGGAGGCTGAAGAAACTCCATTAACTGGCGAAAATCTACTACAAAACGGGGATTTCACAAGTGGACTATCAGGATGGGATACCTACTGCTATGACGGGGAATGTGGACTTCTGGTAAATAAGGATGGCGCTTTGGACTGCTGTATCAAAAGCGTAGGTTCTGTAGACTATGGCGTACAGCTTTTTCATGATAGCTTTGCTTTAGATGAAGGCTGCGTATATAAGCTAACCTTTGATGCTTATAGTGACACGGCTCGCCCTATTCAGATGAGATTTCAGATTAATGGCGGCGACTATCACGCTTACTATGAAGAAGTTGTTGATTTAGGCACTGAAAATAAATCCTATGAATATACCTTCACAATGAATGAAGCCTCTGACCCTGCCCCACGCTTTTGCTTAAACATGGGCGTCATGGGCGATATGGGATCAGATTTTGCAGAACATCATATCATTATGGATAATTTCGTTTTGACACTAGAGGATAATTCAAACAAGGTTGAAAGCAATTCACAGGTTTCAATTCCTGATATCGCTGTAAACCAAATTGGATATTTACCAAATGCACTTAAGACTGCCACAATTAAAGGCTCAGGCTTAGAACAAACTGCAAAGCTTATTAATGAAAAAACTGGTAAAGCCGTTTACGAAGAGGCTATCGGTAAGGGCGAAAAGAATGCTGATACTGGAGACAGGGAAGCAGTATTTGACTTCTCTTCCATCAAGGATGAAGGCACTTATCATGTAGAAGCGGAGGATGCCATTTCACCTTCCTTTGTCATCTCAAAAAGTGTCTATGATGATGCACTGGCAGCCGCAATTAAGATGCTTCATTATCAGCGCTGTGGATGTGAATTAACAAAAAATGAGGCTGGGGATTTCGCTCATCCTGCTTGCCATGACTCAAAGGCTGTTTTGTATGAAGACAATTCTAAAAAGCTGGATGTAACAGGTGGCTGGCATGATGCTGGTGATTATGGCAGATATTCTGTAGCTGGTGCAGTTACCGCCGCAGATTTGTTACTTGCCTATGAAAATTATAGGGATGTTTTTGATAAGAAAAATATGCCCGATGTTCTTGAGGAAGCCAAATATGAATTGGATTGGCTTTTGAAAATGCAAAGGTCCGATGGTGGCGTTTACCACAAGGTAACCTGCCGAAATTTCCCTGGCGAGGTAATGCCTCAGGATGAAACCGATGAACTAGTGGTTATGCCTGTTTCTACTACTGCAACTGGTGATTTTGCCGCGGTAATGGCTATTGCATCCCGCGTTTATGAGAAAACTGATAAGGCATATTCAAAGAAATGCTTTGATGCTGCAGTTAAAGCTGCATCATATTTAGATACAACCCCTCATGATTCAACTGGTTATCGCAATCCTTCAGACATAACAACCGGAGAATATGAAGATACCTGCGACGTGGACGAACGCTTCTGGGCTTACGCAGAATTATATAAAACCACAGGGGACAAATCTTATGAAGAAAATATGGTTTCTGAACTTCCAAACAATGGTTATACTTTAGGCTGGCAAGGGGTTGCTGGATACGGCGCTTACGCATATCTCACCAGCAAAAGTGCTACCCTTTTACCTGATGTAAAAAAGGATGCTGAAGCTGCTGCTAAAGAAATAAGAAGCTTTGCCCATTCAAATGCCTACGGCTCATCTATCATCACAAACTATCCTTGGGGAAGTAACCTAACAATCGCTAACAATGGCGAATATCTTTTAATGATGAAGGAGGCTCTTGGCGAATATGATAAAGATACTGTAGATAAGCAGTTAAACTACTTATTCGGAAACAATGCTACTGGCTACTGTTTCATGACAGGCTTTGGAACATTATATACAGAACACCCACATCATCGTCCATCACAGGTTGTAGGAAAAACCGTTCCTGGTATGATTGCAGGGGGGCCTAACAATGGACTTAATGATCCATATGCAGCTAATGTACTAAGAGGTGTGCCTGCCGCCAAATGCTATGTGGACAATGCTCAAAGCTATTCAACAAATGAAATTGCTATATATTGGAATTCTCCTGTTATATATCTGCTTGCCGGAGAAATCTCAGAAAGTAAAGGAGGTCGCTAACGCGACCTCCTGATAAGCCATAATTCACCCTTTTACAAATCTTTCATACGCATATATAGAAGCACTTTAAAACTCTTCCTCTATTTCTGTAATGGCACACTTGCCACACATCTGACCTACAAATTCCTCCATATAGAAGAACTCTCCATCAAAATATGAATCAAATTCCTTTATCGCGCCAGCTAAAGTGAATGCCTTGCCGCAATCCTTACATTTTCTCATGAGAGACATGGCAACCTCATCATCCTCTACCTCGTAATCCTCATGCTCCATATCGCCCTCTTCATAGCCCTGAAGCTGATGGCTTGATAAGTACTCATCTGATGGCTTAAGCTCACCATCTATCTCTGAAAAAAATCCCATTAATTCCACCTCTTAAAATCTTCGTGGATTTAATTATAACAGACAAGCACATTATAGCAACATTTAATACCCTTAGCTCTCAGCTGCTGTTATTTCCTTTGCAAGTTCAAGAATGTCATTGGCGTACATAGCTTTTCCTTTTTTTAGGAGCTTTTTGTACAGTGGATAATTCACACCACATATTGCAGCGCCTAAAAGCCCCAGTATTATTCCAAAAATCATGCTTACTAATCCAGTTCCTAGTATTCCCATAGACAGGCACATTCCTAAACCCAATGTCAATGCTCCAACTACTCCCAATGACATAGCTGTCACAAATGCTGGAAGCTTTGCCTTTTCATCAAGCTTCTTCAATTGTCTTACTTTACTTGTCTCCTTTGGCATATAATCCTTTGCGACGCTTTCAGCGTATACCTTGTCTAAATTGTTCATTATTTTACCTCCATCATTTTTGATTTTGAACTCTCTGCTTTGAGCTTGAGGTAATTATAGAAAAGTACTTCCATAAACAGAACAACACTTTTTACGAAAAGTGTTGGTTTCTAGTTTCTTTTATTGGCATCAAAATGCATTTCTGAATAATGCCAATGATCTCATCTTTTGATTCAGCACAATCTCTGGCTATCCATTCATTTACCACACCAATAATCCCGTTAAGATAAAAAATCATAATAAATGGTTGTTCTGTCTCAGATACTCCAAACCTTGTGAGTATTGGTCCAAATATCTCTTTAAACCATTTCTCGTATGTTTTCTCAGCTCCCATCATCTCGTTTTTCTCATACATTATATAAAAGAGCTTGCGGTTATCTTCCACAAATTCCAGATACGGCATAAGATACTTTGGAGTCACTAAAAACAATTCCTCATTCTTCTTATCCTCAATATCAATTTTTTTAGGTCCATCAGCGGAAAACCTACTGAAGAAATCCTTATATGCCGCTTCTATTGTTTCTCGAAGAAGATCATTGGTATTATCATAATGAAGATAAAATGTCGATCTGTTAACCCCAGCCTCTGCACATATTTCCTTAACTGTAATCAGTTCGAAATCCTTATTCTCTATTAGAGAAATAAGTGCAGTATGCATTTTTTCGGCTGATTTAAAGTACCTGCTCTCGTTTTTGTTCATAACTCAAATACATCCTTTTTTCCCGCTAGTTTTCAAACAACCATTCCATTACAGATATACATCTATATGCATAGTCAAATGATGCCATGTGATATTTTACACTTTCCATCATGGAATTATCTCCACCTGCATTCATACCACCTTCTGGCTTCTCACCGGCTTTAGCGTCATCTGACATAGCAGGTTTTTCTCCACCATCGGTAGAGCTGTTAGGACCTGCAAAAGAAGTTTCACTACTAGCTTCTATTGTACCTGATTTCCATGATACAAAGTAGGCATTTGTATTGCCTGATGTTAATTCTGATGTTGCATCTGTAAGTTCATCTGGTGTCCATGTTCCATCCCACTGGGCGTATGTATACTCGACACCATCCTCGTCGAACATATCCATGACTTCCTGCATTCCATTATAAGCATTCTGATCATCCTCAGCGGCAAAATATATAAATGTCTGGTCTTCTAATGATGAAAGTGTACTAACATCCCACTGTCCATCAACAAACATACATGCTGAATATAAATCAGGATATTCTGAGGCTAAAATGAGAGTGGTCATGCATCCCATAGATTGACCTGTACCGTAGATTCTATCAGTATCAACTGCGTACTCCTCTGATACATCATCTATAAGTCGCTTTGTAAGCTCTACATATTCAGTTGTGCTATAGCCATTCTGGTCATCTAAAATTGTCTCTGGATATGTTGGCACTAATACTATGCTAGGGTTTGCTGATTGCCACTGGTCTGCAGCCCACACCAAGGCACCACGTCCTTGTGTAAGAGAGGCTGTTGCATCATCACCAGCACAACTTGAATCAGCTATAAAGACTACCATAGGATACTCTTCTGTTTCATCATAATCCTCTGGTAAATAGATATTGTAAGTTACTGTTAAACCGGTTTCATCATCTGTGTACTCAACCTGTTCAAATTCATCAGCATATTCTTCAACAAGCGCATCTGTGTCCTCAGCATAGCTATTGTCTACACTTGCTGTAGCTGTTGTTGCAGTTTGACCACATGCAACGGCTGATAAGCCCACGGCTCCACATAACATTAAAGCTAATAGTTTCTTCATTTTATAATTCCTCCATATAAATATTTTTCTCATGACATACCAATTAGGTAACATTCAAGAAATACAATTTTTTCTATCTGGAGTATTTTATAAAGCGAGCTACCATTCGCTGCCGAGCTGACAATGCAAACTATAAGCTCTATATGTGAATGGTATGTGTTGATATTATAAATATT
>CACYLQ010000095.1 GCA_902775195.1 uncultured Pseudobutyrivibrio sp. | reverse complement strand
GCTTATCTCCCTTTTTGTTAAAATTGAAAATCCAAAGAAGGCTTTAATCCTTGGACCAACCTATTCAGAATATGAAAGAGAGATATCATTAGTTGGAGGTAAAACAATCTACTATCCACTAAAGGAAGAAAATGATTTTGCTTTGGATACTGTAGACTTCATTAGCAAGCTTACAGAGGATATAGATATGGTAATTATCTGTAATCCTAACAATCCTACCGGCACTGCTATCAGCTCATCTGAAATGCGCAAAATTTTGGACGCCTGCATGGCTTGCCATATATTTGTTATGGTTGATGAGACTTATGTTGAATTTGCAGAGGATGTTTCTAAGATTTCTGCTGTGGGACTTACAAGAACATACGGAAATATCGCCATATTACGTGGTACATCCAAATTCTTTGCTTCCCCTGGACTTCGTTTAGGCTATGCTATCTGTTCTAACGCAGATTTAATATCAGAGATTAACAAAAGAAAAGACCCATGGACAATCAATTCCATTGCAGTTGTTGCTGGAACATTGATGTTTACAGATAAGGAATACATCGACAAAACAAGAAAGCTTATTACATCAGAGCGTGACCGCATGTATAAGCTATTTGAAGAAAGCTCTAGGTTCAAGCCTTATAAGCCTGAAGGAAACTTCATGCTTCTTAAAATATTAGAGGATGGCTTAACAAGCGGTGAGCTATTTGATAGATGCATAAAAAAAGGACTCATGATTCGCGATTGTTCTACATTCCCATATTTGGGTGAAAACTACATCCGCTTCTGCTTCATGAATCCATCCGATAACGACAAGCTAGCTGATTTATTGCTACAATAAAAAATACCCCATAGGTAACAATCTATAATAATTCTTAAGCGAAGCTTTCTATGCTGAACGTAGAATTATTATGATTGTTACCGTAATGGGGTGTTTTTTATTGTAGCCAAATATCTAAATCTACGTTTCCGTTAATTCCTTCAACACGACCTGTTTCAGAGTACTGCCAAATTTCATATTCGTATGGCCAGTAAAACTCTTTGTTATAGCCTGCAAACCACTTTGGATATTCTGTAAGCTGTGTCAGATCTAAAAGCATAGCTCCCATTTCTGTATTGTGATAAAACATTGGCTGGTAGCCTGCATTTTTAACAGCCTCTAAGAATGTTTTGGTAAGGTCTGTTCTGTCCTGAACAGAAAGTCCGCTTGTTCTGGCAGAGCTGTCTGCTACCTTTTCAACATCAAATACTATTGGAAGCTGTAATGTATATCCATCCAGCATGCCAATAACTGTAGAGGCTTCCTCTAAAACCTCTGCCTGATTGATTGCCTGTGAAAATACATATACACCTACATCAATACCGGCAGCCTGTGCGCCTTCGATATTTTGGATGCATTTTTCATCTACAACAAGCTTACCTGTTCCATAGCCTCTGTAAACAGCCCTTATGAAAGCAAATTCCACACCTTCAGACTTAACAGCATTCCAATCTATATCACCTTGGTGTGAACTAACATCTATACCAAAGCGTGATGTAGTTTTCCCATCATCAGAATAAACATATCTTCCATTATCATCCTCAGATAGATTATCAATATCAAATTTATTCTTAGTTAAATCATTATCGATGGCAACAAAATTGTATTTTGAATTAGCCGCAACAACAATGTATTCAGGATATAATGATTTGAGAACTGAAATCACCGTATTTCCGTTTTCTAAAGATTCCTTTATAGAATCCAAAACGTTCTTACGTCCCTCAGCCTTTGCCTCATTCATGAGAGCCTCTACTTCTTCTGTAGAATAGCTTTCCTTATCCTGTATTTTAATTCTGCTATGTGTATCAGCAACTATATAAATGATTCCTACTGCGAGCAACGTAAATACGATTGAAATAATAGAAATCAAAAAATATCTAAACGCTTTTTTCATAATCCCTATTCAGGCATATCAGCAAGAGAACCAATCTGCTTTCTATACCATGCTATCCCCTTCCATTTTCCAAATTTATATCCTATATCTGTGAAATGCCCCACCTTTTCAAAGCCTAATGCTTCGTGAAAAGCAATGCTGGCATCATTATCATCAGTAATAACACCATACATGAATTTGTAGCCCATGGCCTTAAGCTGCATCTCAAGTTCATTATATAAAAGCTTTCCTATGCCAGATTTCTTAGGAACATCTGGTGCAAGATAAATAGTGGTTTCTACAGCATATTTATATGCATCGTGATGACGAAGTCTACCACCATACGCCATACCAACTACCTTGTCATTTTCATCAACAGCAACAATGTAAGGATAATCCTGCTTCGTATTTACGATACTTTCTGCATATTCCTCAACAGATGGATTAACCTCTGTAAATGTTACGTAGGTATTATCAACATAATATCCGTAAATGTCGTGTATTTCCTTAGCATCAGGGGTTTTAGCCTCTCTAATTTTGTACATCATTTTACCCTCCTAACGCAAAATCTATATAAAATGATATCAAAGCAGGTTTATTTATTCAATATTTTCCTTTACAAATTGCCTTCAAGGCTTTATAACTTAATAGTAAAAAATTTAAAGGATGTGAATTATGAAATACGATACAATACTTTTTGATTTAGACGGAACCTTGCTTTACACTCTTGAAGATTTAACAGATTCTATTAATTATATGTTAGACAAATACGGGTTTGAAACCCATTCTATAGATGACGTTAGACAGTTTGTTGGAAACGGCCTTAGAATGCTTGTTGTACGTGCCCTTCCAATGGGTGAAGAATACGAACACTTCGATGAATTCTTCAACGAATTTGTTGAGTACTACAACACTCATAACCTAATCAAGACAAAGCCTTATGATGGAATTATAGAAACCACTAAGGAGCTTGCCGGAATAGGTGTAAAAATGGCAATCGTAACCAACAAAGGTCAAACTGCCAGCGAATCATTACTTGAAGATTTCTTCAAGCCAAATATTAACGTCGTTATTGGTGATGATGGTAAGCATCCAAGAAAGCCTGATCCAGCTCCTATCGATATTGCTTTATCCGCACTTGGCGTAACAGACAAATCAAAGGTTCTTTATGTAGGTGATTCCGAAGTAGATGCTGCTGTAGGCGAAAACGCTGGAATAGATTACGTGCTTTGCACATACGGCTTCCGTGGCATGGATGTACTATCAAAGTTCAATCCTGTAGCCTATATCGATGATATTCGTAAGTTATTAAATATCGTATATTAAAAAAATATCTAGTTACACTTCACAGTGTAACTAGATATTTTTTATTTCGTATATGTCTTGTATATAGATACATGATCATAGATGCATCGCCATCCTGATGTGGATTTGGCGGTGCAGCAAATATATTCTGTTCCCGACTCAGAAACCATAGAGCTTACTGCACAGTTACCCGATTCATTAACAAATCCTGTTTTAGCGCCTTCTATTTCTCCGCCAATGTCCTTATCCTCTATTCTTCGTAAGAACCAGTTAGATATAGTGATTCCTTCAGGATTTACATTTGTAGCTGTAGAATTGTAAACCTTGGTGCTTAAAACCTCCTTGCATAAATCGTTATCTAATGCAGCCATCATGATAATTGATATATCATAAGCAGAGCTGTAATGGTCATCGCTGTGAAAGCCTACTGGATTTGTAAAATGTGAATCCGTAAGTCCCATATCAGCAGCCTGCTCATTCATCATCTTAACAAAGCTATCAATATCTCCTGCAACATACATGGCAAGCTGTGCTGCAGCATCTCCGCCAGATGGAAGTATAGTTCCATAGAATAAATCTCTAACTGTAACCTGTTCATCCTCTACAAATCCAGAGGTAGAGCCGCCACCAGCGTACGAATAATCTATAGCTTCGTGGGACATTGTTACTACTTCATTAAGCTGGTCCTCTGTAAGATGATTAGCTGCTGTAAGTACGGTCATAACCTTTGTCATTGATGCTGGAACTATTCTATCGTGAGCATTTCTGGTAGCCACTATTTCTTTTGTCTTATTATTGATAAGAACTGCGTTTGAGCTAACAACATCTCCTTCAATAGCAACTGTTGCATCACTTTCCTTTGCACTATAGCTTGGCGCCTTTGGAGTTTTTTCTTCTTCTACAGTCTTTTTCTCAACCTTTTCTTCAGAATCGCCCTTAGAAGCCACCTTAAGTCCAGTGGATTCTTTTTCTTTAGACTTGTTCTCTTTAGTTTTTTCAGCGGCAACTGATAAGGAATCCTTGCCACCATGTACATGTGTGATTATTAAACCGGCAGAAATGATAATTGCTAAAGAAATGATTGCTATTTCACCGTAAACCTGTATTTTTCGAATGAGCCTTTTTCGCCTTCTATAGGCTTTTCGCTCATCATCAGACATATTTCTAACACTTCTTGACATAATATTATTCTCCACTCCCCTATAAAACTTATAATAATTTTAGCATTACAGATGTACTCATACAATTAAGAACAGAAATTCTGTTAAATATAACGAAAAGGCGGAAAGGTTTGCCCCTTCCGCCTTATATTTACTCAGAATCTATACCATCTTTTATTTGGGTTGCAGTATCAATTGTAAATCGAACCAGGTTGTTATTGATTGTATCAACAGCCGTAGAAACATTTGATGCAGCGTTAGCAACCTTTTCAGAAGAAGCTGCAACTTCCTTAGCAGATTCCGTTACCTTCTCCACATTAGATGCAATTTCCTGTGTGGCAGCTGACTGTTGTTCTGATACCGATGCCATGTTGGTAGCAACATCGTTCACTCTTCTCATCTGCTCAGCCATGTCATTAAGTGTAGAGCTTGCTGTATTTAACTCTGTAGTAATCTGTAAGAATGTATCAGCAGCATTGTTAATTGATTCTGCACTATTATTTATAAGCTCTGTATTGGCCGTAGATTTCTCTGACAAATCCTTAACTCTATCAGACATCTCTTTAATAATATCAACAATCTGATTTGTTGCATCAGCAGAATTGTTTGCAAGGGCACCAATCTCTGTTGCAACTACCGCAAATCCCTTGCCAGCCTCACCAGCTCTTGCTGCTTCAATAGAAGCATTAAGGGAAAGCAGGTTAGTCTGTGAAGAAATAGAATTAATCATATCTACAATCTGAGTAATCTGCTGTGCAGCATCATCTACGCTGCTAACAGCTTCTGCCATATCATTCATAGATTTAACGATGTTGTCCATTTCCTCTGAGACACTCTTCATATCCTTTTGACCAACATCAGCCTTCTTAACCAGACCATTCATTGTATTTTCGATTTCTTCTTCTTCGGTTGTAACATCTGAAATGGTTTGAGCCAAGGTTGTGGCATTTTCAGCTACCTCTGTAACTGCATCTGCCATATCATCGATGTTACTTCTAATCTGATCCATGGATACGGATTGCTCATTAGCAGCAAGCTCCAGATTCTCAGCTGTGTCCTTAGATATTTGGGCATCATCAATTAACCTTGTAGACACCGTCTTGATTTCACTTAAACTATTTCGCATACCATATATAAATCCGCCCATGGCAGTATTCATAAATGCAATCTCATCATTGCCTTTCGATGCAATCTCAACAGTGAAATCACCATTTGCAATCTTTTCGATATTTTCAGTAAGCGCTGTTACAGGCTTCTTAATCATATTAGAAAGAACCTTAATCATTACAAGAACAACTATAAGGACTGCAGCTATAGTAAATCCAATAAGAATATATACTATTGTAAATAGTGAAGCCAAAACTTCTGATCTCTTAGCGTAAATTATTACCTGCCAATCAGTTCCGCTTACAGGAGCTGATACCATATAATAAGCTGTTCCTTTAGCCTTAACAGTTTTTACGATTCCATGCTCCTCTGCAAGGAATGAATTAACACCTGAGAAAAAGGCATCTTTGTTATCTGCAATATTTGTTCCGCAAATAGAAGTATCCTTGTAGGATAAGATTTGACCTTCACCAGTAACCACAATACAGCCACCAGTCTTGTATAGCTTAACCTCATTAAGCTGCTCTTGAATAGATGTAAGAATCAAATCAGATGCAAATACACCTTCTCTACCATCCTTTAACTTAATGTGACGAATTACAGTGGCACACAAATCACCGGTAGCTGCGTCAAAGTAAGGCTGATCATAATAGTAAAACCAGTTATTATCATATCCCATACCTTCCTTATACCAGCCCTTTTCTGCAACAATATAATCTGAATCCGGAACCCAGCCTGATGCATCAAGGAACTTTCCATCATTTGTTCCGATATATGCTCCAAGTGGAATCAATGGATATCTTTCAACAGTTGGCGCCAGGTAGTGAAGAATAGCCGCATCATCCTCAAAGGTTTCATTTTCTACTCCATCAGCTATACCATTCAGATAATAGAAAATAGAATTAAGCTCTTTGTTAACTTCACCTGCTTCGGCAACAACCTGATTATTCAAAGATTTATCAATTAAATCCTTAATCATGCCATAACCAAGTGTAACGATAATTCCTTCCGCAAGTAGCGTACTAGCTATCAACATAAGAACAAATAAAAGAGTTAGTCTCTTACTTATAGCCTTAGGAGATGGTCCGTTTTTAGATTGATTATTTACATTAGTTTGTTTACTCATAGTTTCCTCCTAAACGTGCTAAAATATCTAATATACAATATACAAGCCACTTATGAAGAAACTGTGTGTAATTTGTAAAAAAATACCCGTAAGACTAAATCTTACGGGTATTTATAGTGGACTAGACGGGAGTCGAACCCGTGTCCAAAAGCCAATTCCCGGCCCTTCTACGAGTGTAGTTTGTAATTTGACATTCCCTCCACATGGCTCTTACAAACAAGATACATGCTTTAGTAGCTTCATGATACGCCCGTTACCTCAAAGCTTTGGCAACGTCGTTTCCTACAGAGTCGAAGTCTGGGTCTTAAAGTGTAGGTGCTCTAAGTCAGACTGCAGCAACTAGGCTGCGTATGCTAAATTATCTTCAGCGTTTAATTTTAAGTTTGGCCATTTAACCCATTACCGTGGGACTCGCTTCTTCCGCTGCATGACCCCTGTCGAAACCAT
>CACYLQ010000094.1 GCA_902775195.1 uncultured Pseudobutyrivibrio sp. | reverse complement strand
ATACCGCTTTCTGTTGATACTCCAGCGCCGCCGAAAAACACTATTTTAGACGATTCATCTATCATCTCTTTTAGTGCTTTTATGCTTTCCATATTTTCCAACACTTCTTCCCCCTTTCCCTTCTCTTATGCAAATCTATTATCTATAAACCACTACTAGAATGGTAAATGATATACAATCACAGCGCAGATAACTCCAAGAACCATGCCAGCCACAAGCTCTGGAATAGTATGTCCAAGCTTTTCCTTGAACTTGATAATATCAAGTGGCTGCTTGCCTTCTTCTTTTCTTTCATCATTAAGATTATTTAATGCTCTACCCTGACGCTGAGTTTCATAGCGAACACCTCTTGCATCATATATAACAATAAATGCGAAAAACAGAGCCATTACAAGTTCAAATGAGCCGCCTCCATATATTGCTCCTGTAATAACAACAAGTCCTGTTACTGTAGCAGCATGTGAGCTAGGCATTCCACCGCCGCCGATTAAACGCTCCTTGCAGAAGCCTGATTTTACAGTATCAATAATGACCTTTAATATTTGAGCTAAGAACCAGGCTGATGCTGGCGCAAGAAAAATCTTATTTGTAAATAAATCTGCGATAAAATTCATTATTTCTCCTTTAATCTAGAAGCGCATTATAAATATCACGCTTGCTAACTCCCCTATCCTTTGCAACTGCCTTCATAGCTTCTTTCTTATCCATGCCCTGGTCTAAATACATCTGCATGTGTTCTTCAATGGACATTTCATCAAAAGCAGCTCTTGCCTCTTCTATTACCTCGGCCTTTGACTTGCCAGCGATAACTAGCACGTATTCTCCTCTTGGCTCTTTAGTTTCATAAGACTTAAGTGCTCCGCCAATTGTAGTCTTTTCTTTTTCCTCATGCTTCTTGGTAAGTTCTCTACAAAGGGTAATTCCTCTATCCTCACCAAGGACGTCTCTAAGCTCCTTAAGGGTACCAATCAGATGATGTGGCGCCTCATAAATGATGATTGTTCTAGTTTCATTCTTTGTCTCTTCAAGAACTCTTCGACGTTCTTTTTTGTCTTTTGGTAAAAATGCCTCAAATGCAAAGCGTCTGCAGGCCTGTCCCGACATTGTTACTGCAGTGATACATGCAGCTGGGCCAGGAACCGATGTAACCTCAATTCCTTCCTCGTAACACATCTTTACCAGCTCTTCGCCTGGGTCAGATATGCCAGGAGTTCCGGCATCAGTAATGACCGCAATGTTTTGTCCTTCTTTAAGCTTTTCAATAAGAGTGATTGCTTTATCTACCTTATTGAATTCATGGTAGCTGGTCATTGGTGTATCTATCTCAAAATGATTTAATAGCTTTATTGAATTTCTAGTATCTTCTGCCGCAATCAAATCTACCTCTTTAAGGATTCGCACCGCACGAAAAGTCATATCCTCAAGGTTTCCGATTGGAGTTGCAACTAAATAAACTGTTCCGCTCATTTTTACCTCATACTTTTATTTCATTCCGTATATCTCTAATATTTCCTCAGTATACTTGCCTGGTGCATCGTACACTATTAGTAGCACCATGTTTGGCTCTTTATTAACGTATGGATACACAAGTCTCATACGCTTTGGTTCGATTCTATATTTTCGCATGGCTTCGAATATTTCCACAAGCCTTGATGGACGATGTACGAAATAGCATCGACCCTTTGGTTTTAAAACTGCGGCTGATTCTCTAACCACATCATCTAGCGAACAAAGCAGCTCATGTCTTGCTATGGCCTTGGCATCGTTAGGATTTTTCAGCCCATGGTGATTTGTCATGTAAGGTGGGTTGCTGGTAACCACTTCCATGGAAGCCTTGCCAAATATCTTGCTGGCCTCCTTAATATCACCTTCTATTATATCAATTCTGTCCTGCAAATCGTTATATAAAACTGAGCGTCTTGCCATTTCAACGCTTTCAGGCTGAATCTCAAGACCTGTATAATGCTCACCTGCATTCTTTGCTTCCAATAATATAGGAAGGATTCCCGTGCCTGTGCCTAAATCTAAGGCTCTTTCTCCTTCGTTAACTGTAGCAAATCCTGATAGCAAGACAGCATCCATGCCAAAACAGAATTTGTCAGGATGCTGTATAATTTTATATCCTTTTATTTGCAAGTCATCTAAACGCTCATCTTCGCGTATCAGACTATCCATTAATCTCTATCCTCCAAGTCAGCTAGCTCCTTAGCCTCTTCCTTAGATACCTGTACCTTTCGCTTTCTAGGCTTGAACTTAAGCTCTGTTGTAGGGTAATCCTTAACTTCCTTTAAGTCTCCATCCTCGAAAAGAACTCTAACAGTCTGTCTAAGTACATTAACTGACTGAACTGTTCCCTTGATTCCTTCAGGGGTCGTTACTGTATCGTTAATACCTGGTAATCGACTATTTAGGTATTCGTAAGTCTCCTGCTCATTCTTAAGGCAGCACATAAGTCTACCGCATACTCCCGAAATCTTTGTTGGATTAAGAGACAGGTTCTGCTCCTTAGCCATCTTGATGGAAACTGGAACAAAATCTCCAAGCCAACTCTTGCAGCAAAGCTCTCTTCCGCAGATTCCGATTCCACCCATAAGCTTTGTCTCATCACGAACACCAATCTGACGAAGCTCAATACGAGTGTGGAACACTGCAGCAAGGTCCTTAACAAGCTCTCTAAAATCGATACGACCATCAGCTGTAAAATAAAAGATAAGCTTATTATTATCAAATGTATATTCAGCGCCAACAAGCTTCATTTCAAGCTCTCTCTTTGCGATTTTCTCCTCGCAAATCTTCATGGCCTCTTTTTCTTTTTCGATATTCTTCTCGGCCTTCTTCACATCATCATTTGTGGCCTTACGAATAATTTTCTTGATTGGTCCTGGAACCTCATCATCGGAAATTTCCTTATCTACAAGTAAAACTGTTCCGATTTCAACTCCGCGAACTGTCTCTACTATAACCTGATCCTCACGCTTAAAATCAACGCCATTTGGATCAAAATAATATACCTTTCCGCCCCCTCTGAAGCGGACACCTATTACCTTTATCATCTAGTATTCTCCTTAATTGCATTTATAAGAAGCATAATCGTCAATTCGAAATTGACATTAGCATTTAATCTGGCTCGAGTTTCAGCAATTGCATCGATAATATTGTTCAAGCCATGGTATGTGCAGTCATTAGCCTGCTGATGTATATCAAACGAATCCTCTTTAAATAGCATAAGATTATCGTTCATTGTCGCTTTATATAATAGCACATCTTTGAACCAAAGGGTGATTAAATCTAGCATTTGGTCCATAAAACCTTCGAACTTATCTGGATTGTCATTCTTTTTATCTGCGTCATTTTCCTCTTTTATTGCTTTAACCTCATCAGCAATCTGGACCTCTTCCATTTTGCCTGCCTTTTTACACAAAGACACAACACGATTTTTCACATCGTTAAAGCTAGAATCAGTTGCAAGCGCTATGGCCTTTCCAACATTGCCCTGTGCAAAGGATGCCACCATGTTTGCCTGATAATCTACAGTTTCGTATTTATTCTTAAGAATGTTTTTTATGCTTTCTGTATCCACGGATTTCATTTGGATTAGAACACATCTAGACAGAATAGTCTGAAGGAATGCATTATGATTTGCTGTAAGCAGAATGATTATAGCATACTCAGGAGGCTCTTCGATTGTCTTTAGTATTGCGTTTTGAGCCTGCTGATTCATGCGCTCTGCTTCATCTACTATATAGATTTTATATTTATTGCTGTATGGCTTAATATCAACGTCGTTTACGATTTTCTCACGTACAACGTCTACACCTATATTTGCTTTGCCTTCTTCTCGTGTGACATAGATGATGTCTGGATTGTTTCTAGACAAAGACTGCTTACAGCTATGGCATTCCATACAAGCATCATCTGAAGGATTTTCGCACTGAAGCATAGTGGCAAAAGCTTCTGCAAGCATCATCTTTCCTGAGCCCTTCTCCCCGCTAAGGATATAGGCATGGCTGTGATTGCCTGACATTACTGCATTTTTCAGAAGCTTTTTAGCATCCTCCTGTCCTACGATTTCTGCAAAACTCATTTAACAAAATTCTCCAATTTCTAGGTGATGATATCAAGTAGTAATCCTCTGATTTCATCAACCTTGTTTAAAATATCTATGTGATCCTTTTCATCTTGAACTAACGCTGTTGCCAGTTCATCCATCTGTTCATCAACAAGCTTTATCATGCCGTAAACTCTATGACGTCCACGTCTATCAAGGAAGTTTTCTCTTGAAAATTTGTGGCTACGATTTACCACTTCATTAAGGAAATCCTTTACCAGTCCGCGGTATCGTTTCATATCTCTGATATCCATATGCTCCGACAATAGCTTGCCCTGGGTTGTTATATCATTCAATAGATTGGTGAGCTTTTCCTGTAAATCAGCATCATCAATAGCTGCCGCCAAAGTAAACTTAAAAGTATCGTCCACTGGCGCCGACTGCTTCACACCCTCTGTAGGTTGTACCTGACTTACATCGCTTACTCGAATATCCATACTAACCCCTTCTGTTCTTTATGAACTGAGCGATTTTTTCGCTTGTATTCTGACTATCCTCGTCGTTATTAAACAATGTTGTTATCTTGGCAGCCTTAAGATTTTCTTCAGAAAAATCCTGCTGGTCTGCTAAAAATCGTCTACACATTTCCTCGTATTTTGGCTGTGCCTGCTGGCGTTCTCTATCAAGAGCTCTTGATAGTCGAAGACCATCATCTACTTCTATATATATCGGCATAACTTTGTCGCTACCGTAGTAATCCCTTATTTTTACAAAGCTTTCAACTGTTCCTATTACAAGATAATCATCTTTTTCTAAATCGATTTTCCCGTCGTCTACTGTGAAATAAAACCAAGGTCCATGTACTGTATCGTATTTACGAAGTTCAATTACCTTACCTGATGCTACAAGAGCATCCTTCTCTTCTATCGAAACGTAATTATATTCTTCACCTGGTTTTTCGTTGCTTCTGATTGGTCTTGTTGTATAGGAAACGATTCGCTTCAATTGTAAATCGTCCCTTCCCAGCAAAAGCTTGAATATTGTGTCCTTACCTGATGAGCTTTTGCCCATGATGCAATATATACTTCCCATAATGTCCTCTTTACTATTTTCTAACTCAAGTATAATTCACGGTCTACTATTTGACAACGCAGATTCGCCCATTATTTAACCCTGTTACATGGATTCCTTCATTCATGGAGCTTATGATTATACTTACAGCCTCTTCGCCTCCCAAAGCTCTAGCTTCTTATTAGGCTTCAAGACTTTTGTGATTGGTACACAAATCTCCCCATCAGCAAGATTTTCATCTATTTCTATTAGAGCTTTTTTTAATCTTTCAAAGCCATCTTTTGAATCCATAATACTAGTCATGGCAAGCAGATATGAAAAGCTTGAAAGTTCTGTCTCTAATTCATATTTTTCTCTTAAAAGCTTTGCCAGCTCTACGCCTGTAATTCCTGCATTCTTTGTTGATATTACAAGCTTGCCCTTATCCTTAAGCTGGCTATTTTCATCTATGATTTTTATGTGCTTAAGCTTTCCACTTATCTTATAAAAATCCATCAGGTTATCCACATATTCCTCAAAGTAATCTGTGGATTTTTCCATTATATCTATGCATCTACTTATTGAATCCATAAGTACATAGCTAGGAGAGCTGGTTTCAAAAATATCCAAAGCCTCTCTTATTTTTCTAACATCCACCCTGGTTTTATTTACTAGCATTGCCGCTGTCTGTGTAAGAGATGGCAGTGTCTTATGTAAACTGGTGATTGTTATATCAGCAGCTTGCGCGCTTTGATGTGGAAACTCATGATGAAATCCAAGATGAGCTCCGTGAGCTTCATCCACAATAAGGATGATATTATTTTCATGGCAATAATCAGCTATTTTTTCAACCTCACAATAATATCCTTCATAGGTTGGTGAGGTTATAACTACTGCTGACACAGGCTTGCTGGCCTTATCAACAGCTAACTGTATTTCTTCTAAGGTTGCTGCCGCATAGATTCCATTTTCATCTACTTTAGGATAAATGTAACCCACTTGAAGATGCCTTAAGGTTGCTGCGTTATACACACTTTTATGGGAATTTCTTTGTATCAGTATTAAATCCCCTTCATTTACACTTGCGTAAACAGCTGATAGATTTCCAACAGTTGAGCCGCCCACTATCATAAAAGCTTCATCAGCTCCATATAGACTTGCTAGTCTCTTTTCATCTTCTGCTATTACATCAGATGGGTCGTGCAAATCATCCACGCCCTCTACCTCTGTCATGTCTATCCCATAATACCCCCCAAGCCTGCGTTTATGACCAGGCATGTGGAATGGGTACATATTCGATTTTGCGTAATTTTCTAATCTTTTGCTTAAACTCATATTTCTTACTTTTATTTTTAATTAATAATCAATATAATGTATTTATTCTTAATATCGGAGGCACATATGAACAAGACTCTTGTAATCCTTTGCGGCGGAGATAGCTCACGCATGGGTACAAAAAAAGCTCTATTACCTTTTGAAGATAAAACTATGGTTGAATATATCTATGATAAGTTCAGCCCTTATTTTGATAAGGTTTATCTTTCTGTTAACGAAAGGGGCGACCTTGCTCATCTTGGCCTTGATGCTCAGGAGATACCAGACATTTCTCGAAACGGTGGCCCTTACTGCGCAATTCTTTCATGCTTAACTATGATTACTGGGGACCGCGCATTTATTATGTCTGTTGATACTCCATTTATGGACCCTCGTACAGCTGTGCTTTTATACGAGCAGTCCTATAATTATGATATTACAACATTTAATTTCAAAGATGATTTTGAAGATTCCATTTGCGGAGTTTATAGCAAACGCTGTATTGGTCCTCTTTTCAAAAGTATCTTCTTCAAAAACACTACTAAAAAATATATTCAGGAAAGATGTAATACCAATCTTATTGATACCGAAAAAATTGCCAACATTTCAAAGGTATCTATGGAACAGCAATTTTATAAGGTTGGTGACAGACAGTCTTACTACTATGCTGTTTTTTCCATCCTTAAGCACAACTTTGTTTGCTAATCTAAAAAGCGTTTTAGCTGTGGCATCCAATCTCCAAGGAATACCATGTTCTTTTCCATGGCATCCCATATTGGTGTTAAAAAGTTCATAAGACATTTATTTACGTCTGACCAATTAGGGTCAGACTTCTTTTTTTGTCTTAATTCTACTTTCCACTTTTTTTTCATGTAGGTGTAATCGCCATAGCCTTCTAGCATCTTAATTCTAGTATCATCTATAGCTATATTTTTCTCCTGAAGAAGTGAATATAATCTATCCTTTACTTTTCTGCCATTCACTGGATTTGATATAAGGATTTCGTAAGCTGTCATGTAATGGTCCATATCATTTATTAATTCCAGCTTTTCTATAATCTCAAGCAAATGCTTTGACAACTCTTCTTCCTTCGAATTGATTAATACATCTACAGTTCTGTTTTCGTAGGCAATCAAATGAAGGGTTATCTTTTCTGGTTCCTTGCTGGTGCCGTGTTTTCTGAAATGTAGATAAAGTGGTACATACATTTCATCCACGGTGATTTTCAAAACAATCTTGTTTTCATCTACTGAACCGGTAACCGCAAAGCCCTCTGTTGCAGCCTTTGATATGATTTCTTTTAATATATCTCGCATGTAAAGGACAGCCATTTTTTCATCTAAATCCTTCACATACTCATAATATATATTTGTGATACACAAATCCTTATATACATCAGAATTAAATTCGTTGTAGTTGCACAGATATAGTTCGTTACAATATCTGCCATTAGCCAGCTGCTCAATAATCAGTTCAGATACGGCTGCCGACAAAAGATTTTTAAATGGAATATTCAGTTTTTCTGCTTTTTCCTTTATTCCCAATCTATTAATCATAGCCACACGCCTACCATCGTTTGTACCTTTTTAAGCACTTTTCGTTCCTTGGCATATTCCATCAGCTTGGCAACATCCTTGTTTTCATCCATGATGTATGCCCATACACCCTGCTTGAAAATTTCTCTATCTATCTTTTCCTGGTATTTTAAAACATCACAGATTAATCTTTCTTTTGTGTAGATTTTCATTTTGCCGCCAGCAAAATCAGTCTCGGTCACCCCAAGCTCTAGCACTTCTGGCTCTGTATAATAAGGCTCTACTATTGGATAATCTATATGGAATCTTGATTTAGATGTATTTTTATTGATAGCAATGCTCCATTTATAAGGCC
Source organism: uncultured Pseudobutyrivibrio sp. (assembly GCA_902775195.1). Classification (GTDB taxonomy): domain Bacteria; phylum Bacillota; class Clostridia; order Lachnospirales; family Lachnospiraceae; genus Pseudobutyrivibrio. The sequence goes on along the minus strand of CACYLQ010000094.1, from coordinate 4,072 downwards.
TATCGTTAAGATAACCATAGACATATAAAGCAGATTCTATTGTAAGAATGCCATCCTCCCCGAACAGCTTATAAATCCATTCTTCTTCCGAGCATTCGAAATATTTGGTAGTGTAATAACCACTTTTTACTCTGATTAGATAACCTTCCTCCACAAACTTAAGCACTCTTCGGTAATCTACCCCAAGTGCTTCTATCTCGCTTGTTTTAATTAGGCCACCATTGTTTTCTACCAAATCATTGATTTGTTCTAGCTGGTATTGCTTCTTTTCATCCCTTGAAAATAAGTTATCCATTTTTTCCACTCCTGATTGCTTCACGAGGTTATTTTCTTCATTATCCCATTGAAATAAAATGATGTCAATTATTTAACCAATTCTTCACATTCTTTTTTGTAACAGTTGTTGTCTTCAATTTAGCCTATATCTGTCCTATAATTAACTTAGTACATAAATTGATGTCTTTTTGGGGGTAAAATATGTCTGAAGAAACAATGGGGCTTAGAAAAAATCCTTCTCGTAAGGAATGTGAGAAAATCATTAAGAAGATTTTAATGACAGAAGTTTTGGAACGAGGTACTAATGAACACTTTAAAAGTGCTTCAGATTTTATGGGATATTTTAAATCTCTATATCCTGCCAGTGACAGCTTAACCAAGCAAGTTCAACGAGCAGTTAAGAATCTACACATGCCAAAGGATGAGCGTGGATATTTCATAATTAATAAAACAGAAGCTCAAATGAACCAGGATAAAGAAATTGCCTTTTTGATGAATAAATGCAATTGTGTTCTTACTCCATTTGAGAATTATCAAACCTTATTTCTTAAATGCGATGGCTCATACAAGGATTATCTTTATCAATTGCTTTCAGAATCAGAGACCTTTGCAGATAAAATAATCACTATAATAAACTCATCAAACGGATTGATATTGTTTACAAGCAACAAACAACAACTTGAAATTATGATAAATAGTTTGATAAATAGATGAATTGTTTACTTTGTTAAAACATTTTTCTTTTAGTCCATTATTACTAAAAAAGACAGCCTGTAAATTTTAGGCTGTCTTTTTAAATGATATTTGTCGTTTTATGGTAAATATAAGACTTCTATTGTCTTTATCTGCGTCTTCTACGCTTTTTTCCATTATCTCTTATGATAATCATGCCCTTTTTGGAAGGCTTTGAGTGTCTACTTTCGTATCTATGCTTGAATAAAAGTATTTCACTGGATTTACTTCTAATGTACATTACCAATGCAAACACTGCCGCTATTAGTAATAATATTAAGGCTATCTTTGGATAATTAACCTGAATATATTTTTTACCACTACCGCCCTTTTCAACAGGAAGATTATCAAATGGGTAGCTTCCTGTTTCTGCACTAGTAAATAATAAGTTAGCAAATCCAACACTTCTATCAGCGTATGTATATCTTAACTGTCCTATTACAGATTTGTTGTTCTTATCAGAATAAGGCACAACCTCTGCATTAACATCTAATACACTGGCTGTCTTTGGAATTACAATAAGGCCATCCTTATCTACCTGTATCAATTCGCTGTTCTCACTTAAGATACCAGTAATATCTGTATTATCCTCTGATATCGATGCAAAATCTGCAACATGAACTGTACTGAAATTATCGAAGCAGTACTCGAATAAATTTGTTGTATCATAATATTGATCTGATGTTGTGTCCTTCATAACAACACAGATTAATGTCATTCCGTCTTTTTTAGCATAGGTTACAAGAGTAGCTCCTGCTACAACTGTATATCCTGTCTTTCCACCTAAGCAATAATCATATAAATACTTGTTAGTCTTGTAATAATGTAGCATCTGATGATGGTTATTAAGTGGAGTTGGGTCTGGATGCTTATTTGTTGGTGGAATAGAATAATTTTTTGTTCCTACAATTTCGGCAAACTTAGGTATGGAATAGGCTGCTCTGGCAATTAACGCCATGTCATGAGCACTGGTGTAATGAGTATCATCTGGCAAACCGTTTGTGTTATTGAAATGAGTATGTGTACATCCCAATTCCTTTGCCTTATCATTCATCATTTTTACAAAGGATGGTATATCGCCTGCAACATGCTCGCCCAATGCATAGGCACATTCGTTAGCTGACTCAAGCATCATTCCATATAAAGTCTGCTCTACAGTCATCTCTTCGTCAACATCTCTGGCAATACTTGATGAACCAAGCTCTGTTCCATAAACAGCATCAGCAGAAAATTTAACTGTCTCGTCCAACTCACAATTTTCCAGGACGATTAATGCTGTCATTATTTTTGTTATACTGGCTGGGAAATGCTCTTCATCCATATTCTTGGAATATAGAATAGTTCCCGTTTCCTGTTCCATTACTATTGCAGATTCAGCTACAACTCCAACGCTATTTGGCCAATAATCTGCCGCCTTCACTTCCATGGTTTTACCCACAGAAAAACTAGAAATTAATGTAATTAAGGCTAATGCCTTTGCAATATGTTTTTTAATTTTCATGATCTTATTCCTTTACGCTTTTCTAGTATAAGCTTTTACTTTATGCACTTGCAATACAAATCTTCTATAATTTATGATATACTTCTATCTGATTTTATTTTTGGAGGTTATTATGAGATTAAGAAACATCCCAGGTGCTGATGAAGTTGTTGCTAACAGTCCTTACTGTATAGCTCAGCCTTCTAAGCTTAAGGGCAAATATAAATCAGAATTATTTAATAACGATAATCCCCTTTACATCGAAATAGGTATGGGAAAGGGTCAGTTTATCACTACACTTGCAAAACAAAACCCTAATATCAATTACATTGGTATCGAGCGTTACACAAGTGTATTGCTTCGCGCCGTTCAAAAGGTTGAGGAAGAAGATATTCCTAATCTTAAATTTATTTGTTTTGATGCTGCTGATATCTTAGATATCTTTGCATGTAGAGAGGTAGATAGAATATACCTTAACTTTAGCGATCCTTGGCCAAAGGATAGACACGCTAAACGTCGTCTTACATCTTCTACTTTCTTGAATAGATATAATTCTATCTTAGCTTTGGGTGGACATATTGAATTCAAAACTGATAACAGAGATTTATTTGATTTCTCAGTTGATGAGATTAACAATCATCCTCTTTGGAAGCTGGATGCTGTTACTTATGATTTGCATTCAGATGAAGCTATGAATGAAGGCAATGTAATGACTGAATACGAAGAAAAATTTTCTAGTATGGGAAATCCTATTTTTAAGTTAATAGCTAGCAGATAATTATATAACTCCACTTCTATAGTGGAGTTATTATTTTTCCTATTTTTAGATAAAAAAATACCGCCGATTACTATCGACGGTTAAGTGCGCGATCAGGGGTTCGAACCCTGGACACCCTGATTAAGAGTCAGGTGCTCTGCCAGCTGAGCTAATCGCGCATATTAAGTTTCTATTGCCTCAGCAACGAATATTAGTATAAGGCCTTACGGATTATTTTGCAAGTCTTTTTTTTCATTTTTTAAATTTTTTTCTTACATTCCTAAAAATAGCACCTGCCTATTGCTATCAGACAGGTGCACTGTTTTAAATATTTGCAAATAGCTTTTCTATTTCATCTGGGCTCATTACTCTGTTTGGATCTGTAAGATCTACTCCTACGTCCGGAATAATTATTGCCTCTTCCTTAGGCTCCGGTTCAGGTTCTGGTTCAGCTGCTGGCTCTGGTTCAGGCTCCGTCTCTTCAACAATTTCACCTATTTCTTCAAGCAGTGCATCTAAGTCAGCTCCAGGATCTGCTGCTGGAATCTCTTCTGCGGCTGGTTCCTCTGCTATTATTTCTTCAGCAGGGGCTTCTTCTATTGGAGCTTCCTCCGCTGGGGCCTCTTCCACAGGAGCTTCCTCCGCTGGAATTTCTTCTGCTACTGGCTCCTCTGCTATTACTTCTTCAACAGGGGCTTCCTCGACTGGAACCTCCTCTGCCACTGGTGCTTCTGCTGGTGCTTCTTCTACTGGAGCCTCCTCCACAGGAGCCTCCTCAACTGGAACCTCTTCTACCGGAATTTCTTCCGCCACTGGTTCTTCAAGAA
>CACYLQ010000093.1 GCA_902775195.1 uncultured Pseudobutyrivibrio sp. | reverse complement strand
CAGACTTTGATATAGAAGAGTGTTTTGTTTATCCTAATGCCATAGTTGATGTAGTAGGTACTGCTCCAAATCCATATATTAAATCTAGTGAATTAGATGAATTTGAAAATAAACTAAAGACCGTTAAAAATGAATTGTACGAGCTGGATGACATATCAATAAGCGCTATAACAGGAAGGGATGTGTGGCAATCTTATGCAACCTTGAAGTCTGAGTCAGAAGAGGGAGATACATATTCAGGCATGTTCACAGTCCTATTTGTTTTCATTGCAGGACTTTCTGTTGTAACAACAATGAGCCGATTTGTTAAAAAACAGCGAGTACAGATTGGAACATTAAAAGCTTTAGGATTTAGAAATAGAAGAGTTACAATCCATTATATTGCATATGGCTTTTGGGTAAGTGTAATAGCGGCAATTTTAGGACTTGCTATAGGAGCCCCTTTGCTTGGACAGCCATTTTTAAATATGGAATTATCCATGTTTGATTTGCCAGAAGCTCACAAAGTTATTCTCAGCAAAAACTATATTCTTGCAGCTGCAATTATTATCGTAATTACGATAATTACTTATTATTCTATCAAGGCCATTTTGAAGGAATCTGCAGCGCAAACCCTTAGGCTTGAAGTGCCTCATATAAAAATAAAAGCAAAAGAAGGCGGTAAAGGAATCAGCCCAAAGCTTCCATTTTCTGTAAAGTGGAATCTTCGTGATATTTTCAGAAGTAAATCAAGAAGCATAATGGCAATAGTTGGTATTATCGGTTCTACTTTACTTATCGTAATGGCATTTGGCATGCAGGATTCACTGAATCATTATATGGAATGGGAGTTTGATAAGATACAGGCTTATAAATATAAACTCACGTTATCAGAAAATGTATCTGATGATAGATTGGATGAATTGTTTGATACCTATGGGGATGCAACAAGCCAAACAGTAGCTATTGAATATAAGGATTCAGATGGTAACATCGTCACATCCACCATTACAGTAAATGATTCTAATGGGTATCTAAGAGTATCTGATCATGATACAAATACATACGATATAAACAATGGAATTCCAGGAAGCACAGATGGAGATATAAATGAGGAAGGCGCCTTATTTGCAACAGAAAAGCTTCTAAAGGATAATGGATTTTCATTAGGAGATACAGTTAAATGGCGAATCATGGGAGAGAATGATTGGTATGAAACTAAGATTGTAGTTTCATACAGAGATCCTCAAAGCCAACAGTTTGCCATGACAAGGAAAGCCTTTGAGGCATTAGGAGAGGATTACGTCTGCGATACCATATACACCAATGAGGATCTAAGTAATCTGACAGATTCAGATATAGATGGCGTATCTACCATTTCATCTATCGAATCTTTGAAGGAGCAGATGAATGTAATGCTTGAAATGATAAGCAGCATGATAATTTTATTAATTGCGATATCAGCCTTACTTGGATTTATTATCATTTACAATATGGGAATCCTTGCTCTTACAGAAAAGATGTATCAGTTTGCAACACTAAAGGTATTGGGATTCAAGTTCAAAAAGCTGGCACTCATTTATACTCAGCAAAATCTATGGCTTACCATAGTTGGAATCATATTTGGTTTACCACTAGGCTATGAATTCACCGACTGTATGTTTAAATATGCTATAGGCGATAATTATGACTTCTTTGCAAACATAGATTTATCATCTTACTTAATTGCCATAATAGGTACCCTTATAATTATGTTTGTAACAAGTATTGCATTGTCTCGCAATCTTAAAAAGATAGATATGGTTGCAAGCTTAAAGGCAAATGAGTAACTTTATAGTTTAAAAGTTTAAAGTGCTAACACATTGTATTTTCTTTGGATAATACCGCCTATTTATAACATAATCATGATATAATTCTTTACATTGCGCTTATTAAATTAAACGTAGAATAAATTATTAAGGTAAGGAATTTAGTAATGAAAGAAAAGAAGCTTGGACTTATGTCCCTCATACTGATGATTTTCACATCAGTTTATGGATTTAATAATATTCCTCGTTCTTATTATCTTATGGGATATGCAGCTATTCCATGGTTTGTAATTTCAGGAATATTATTCTTTATACCATTTGCATTTATGGTAGCAGAATTTGGTTCTGCATTCCGTGAGGAAACAGGCGGTATGTACTCATGGATGGAAAAATCAGTTGGTCCTAAGTACGCATTTATCGGAACATTTATGTGGTACACATCTTATGTACTTTGGATGGTAAATGTTTCATCAGGTATTTGGGTTCCTGTATCAAACCTTATCTTCGGTGAGGATTGTACAGCAAACTGGTCATTCTTTGGCTCAGAGCTTTTATCAGGCTCCAGATTACTTGGTCTTATGGCCATCGTATTCTTTATTTTTATCACATACTTTGATTCAAAGGGTATCGATAAAATCAGTAAGGTAACATCAATCGGTGGTACAGCAGTACTTGCTATCAACATCATGGTTGTTATTGGTTCAATCGTTATGATTATTGCTCGTCACGGTAGATTAGAGCAGCCATTCGCAGGAATGGAATCTCTTACAGTTCCACTTAATGTGGCATACCAGGGCAGCCCAATTATGATTCTCTCATTCATCGTATATGCACTTTTCGCATACGGCGGAATCGAAGCTGTTGGTGGTCTTGTTGATAAGACAGAGAATCCTAAGAAGAACTTCCCTAAGGGAATCGTTATGGCAGCAATTGTTATCGTTATCGGTTATGCATTCCTTATCATGCTTGTAGGTTCATTCACAAACTACAATCAGATTCTTGGTGCAGATAACATCACACTTGGCAATGTTTCATACGTAATCATGTCAAACTTTGCTGCAGCATTCGGTAGAGCATTCGGTGCTACAGAGGCTACTCAGATTGCACTTGCTCACGGCTTCGCTAGAATTTACGCTCTTATCATGCTTCTTGCACTTATGGGAGCTATGTTTACATTAGTTTATTCACCACTTAAGCAGATTATTGATGGTACACCAGACGAATTATGGCCAGGTAAGATGGGCGTAATCGAAAAGGACGGTATGCCAAAGAACGCTATGTGGATTCAGTGTGCAATTGTTTGTGTTATGATTTTCCTCGTTTCATTCGGTGGAGATACAATGCAGCAGTTCTTCTTAATCCTTACTGCAATGGTTAACGTTGGTATGACAGTACCTTACACATTCATATCAATGGCATTTCCTAAGTTTAAGAAGATGGAGAATGTCGATAGAAGCTTCGTGGTATTCAAGACTCAGAAGTCAGCAAATATCTGGAGTGTAATCGTTACATTACTTCTCATCTTTGCTAACGCATTTGCAATTATTCAGCCAGCATTAGATGGCGATATCAAGACTACAATCTGGTCACTTAGTGGACCTGTAATCTTTGGTTTAGTTGCATATATTATTTACACACGCTACGAGAAAAAGCAGGCTGCAAAGTCTAAAGATTCTGTGAAATCCGTTGCGTAAATTTTAAAATGATTATATTCTGTCTTCAAAGGGAAACAGGAGGCGGAATATGAGTTTAAAAGATAAACACATTTTTGAAAGTAACAAATTAGCCTTTTGGTTCGCGGTAATTGTCCAAGTATTTCAACTGATGGCAACAATCCTTTATGCGGATCAAAGAGTTGGATTCGTTAACACTGCATTTATGGCTACATGCCAGGTGATTGTTTTTGTCATCAGTATTTACGGATTTGCCCGATATAGACGAAGGACTAGGGGCAGATATATATTGATGGGATGCCTGGTGTGTAGCTATTTTGTTACCATGATAGGCTCTGTACATATCACCTATATGTGGGCCTTCGGTCCTGTAATTCTTATGAATTCCCTATTGTTTACAGATACTACAGTAACTATCATTGCATCAGTAGCAACAATAATTATTAATATTTTGTACGTTCCACTTTTCTATAAATATTCAGTAGAAGTGGCAGACCGCCACTGGGCAGTTCTTACAGATGCTGTATTTATGATTTTAGTTTCTTTCATGAGCATCGTGTACGTGAGACTTAATGAAAGACAAAATCATGAGACAATAGAAGAGATAGAGGCTGCAGTAGAAAAGCAGGAAGAAAGTGCTAAGATTATGACCTCCACTGGAAACCAGATTGCAGCTAAGTTGGAAGATGCTAACGATGCTATGGAGGCTTTGGCTGAGAAGGTCAATTCCAGTGCTGAATCCGCCGAACAGATTAGTCAGTCTATCACTTTGACAGCAGAGGCTATTCAGACTCAGACAGAAATGAATTCAAATATTACAGAATCATTAGATCAGATTGCTCATCAGACTAGAGCCATGCGCAAGAATTCTGAAGAGGTTACTGAAAATATCAGCGAGGGTAATGCCCTTATTAAAGAGCTTAGAGAAAAATCTAACGAAGCATCCACAATCAACGCTGAGACAGCTACCATGACAGAGGAGCTTCAGGGTTCAGCTGCCACTGTTAAGGATATTGTAGGAACCATCCTTGATATTTCAGGCCAGACCAATCTGCTTGCATTAAATGCTTCAATAGAAGCGGCCAGAGCTGGTGAGGCAGGTAAAGGCTTTGCCGTTGTTGCTGATGAAATCAGAGCTCTTTCTGAGCACACCAAGGAATCTGCAGAGGAAATTGCATCCACAATTGATGAGCTTATCAATCGTGTAGATACAGCATCTACCAACATGCAGCGAAGTGTTGACTCTGCAACTAAGCAGGGTGAAATGATTGTTGAAACAGGTGAAAAGTTCGAAATTATTTTGGAAAAGGTTACAGACCTTGGACGCCGTGTTGCAGCTATTTCAGATAACGTAGAAGGCTGCGTAGATGCAAATAGTAAGGTTATGGATGCCATCAGCAATCTTTCGGCTACATCTGAGGAGGTTGCAGCATCATCTGAATCAAGCATTAACATTAATAAGGAATGCGAAAATGATATGGAGATTACCAAAAATATTCTCCATGAGATACTACAGATTTCAAGAAAAAGCATAAGCAAAATATAAAGTTTCCACCGAATCATCCGATAACTAAGATATAAAACAAAAAGAATTGTCCATACGCTTTCGGACCAATTCTCCATCATACGATTTGGTACAGGACTTACCGTTTGATGCGAAGGGAAGTAACGGAAGGATGATTCAGGAAGGAAACTTGAACATGAAAATAACTGTCATTGGATAGGGGCTGCTTTCTAATTTTAATAATTGGAAGGCAGCTCATTTTTTGATATAATCAGTTTAATGATTTAAAGCGACAGAGAGGATGATGATTATGGTTATTTCAAAGAACATGGAAGGACTAGTAGCAGGAAGTTCTGTAATTAGAAAGCTTTTCGAGGAAGGGCTTCAGATGGCCCAGGTGGTAGGAAAGGAAAACGTGTATGATTTCAGCTTGGGAAATCCAGCCTCACCAGTACCTTTACAGGTTACAAAGGCAATTCAGGATATATTATCAGAAGAACCTGATTCCTATGTTCACGGATATATGAAAAACGCAGGCTTTGACGAAACCAGAGAGGCTGTAGCAAATCATCTTAACAAATCCTTTGCTATGGATTACACAAAGGAAGATATCATAATGACAGTTGGTGCAGCAGGTGCCATGAACTGCATATTCCGCGCCATGCTAAATCCAGAGGATGAGGTGATTGCATTTGCTCCATTTTTTGGTGAATACAAAAACTATGCAGCAAACTACGCTGGAAAGCTTGTTGTTGTGCCAGCTAAGCTGCCAGAATTTGACCTTAATTTAGATGAATTAGAATCAAGAATTACCGAGCGTACAAAGTGCATCATCGTAAACAATCCAAACAATCCATCGGGTCGAATCTATCCAAAAGAGACCATAGAAAAATTAAATGAAATCCTCGTTAAGGCAGAGCAGAAAATAGGTCACCCAATTTACGTTTTGTGCGACGAGCCATATAGAGAGCTGGCCTACGATAATACACAGGTTCCATATATACCATCAATCATTAAAAACAGCATTTACATCTATTCCTACAGCAAGACACTGTCCCTGCCAGGTGAGCGTATTGGCTACCTTGCACTTTCAAGCAAGGCAGATGGCTACAGCGAATTAATCGGCGCACTTGTTGTTGCCAACAGATGCTTAGGCTATGTTAACGCTCCATCACTTTTCCAGCTGGTAATCGGAAGATGTCAGGATGTTGGGGTAGATTTGGAATTTTATGACAGAAATAGAAGATTATTATATGAAAAGCTTACAGAATTAGGCTTTGAGGTGGTTAAACCAGAGGGAGCCTTTTATCTTTTAGTAAAATCTCCATTTGAGGATGAAAACAAATTTGTTGATTTAGGCAAAAAGCAGCATATTATCATGGTTTCTACAACAACCTTTGGCTGTCCAGGTTATGTAAGAATAGCCTATTGCGTAGACTATGAAATGATTAAGCGCTCCATTGCAGCCTTTGAAAGATTGGCGGAGGAGTGCAATATTAAATAAATTTGAGAAAATGACTAATAAGCAACATAGTTTATCTAAAAATTGTTCACAATTGAGTGTTATCATAGACCTAATAGTATCTAGATGACATCCACGGGGAGTGGGACATGGATAAAACGGAGTTGTTGAAGGATTATAAGGATGAACTGACAGGCCTTTTGGAAAAACAGGCCTTCTACGTATGGTCCCAGGAACTGATAGACACCACCGATGAACCGGAAAAATATGCCTTTATATTTTTCGACGTAAATAATTTCAAGCTATATAATGCAAATTATGGCTTTGAAAAGGGTGATGAGCTATTAGTTAAAATCGCAAACATAATAAGCGAGGTATTTGATGGACAGTTGGTTGCAAGATTTTCTGGCGACCATTTTGTTGTGTGCGCAAATACTAACCAGCTCATTCCAGCAATTTCCGAAATAAAAAATAGAGTTAAATGCATTCAGCAAAACATAAATCTAGAGATTAAGGCAGGCGTTTATGTTTTAGACGGTGAAACCACTGATGTAGGACGATGTGCAGACAGAGCCAGGATGGCCTGTGTCAGCATCAAGAAAAAATATGATGTTGATTATAAGTTCTATGACGAGGAGTTAGGCGGCGCATTAATTCGTAAACAGTTTATATTGGATAACTTGGATGATGCCATGAAAAAAGGCTTTATTCAGGTTTATTATCAGCCAATAATTCGCTCTCTTACAGGAGAAGTATGTGGCTGGGAAGCTCTGGTTCACTGGGTTGATCCAGAACGAGGCGTAGTATATCCAAACGAATTCATATCTGTACTTGAAGAATATAGATTGATTCACAAACTGGATTGCTTCGTTATGGAGCAGGTTTTTTCTAACATTTCTACAATTACAAAGCAGGTAAGACGAGAGGCAGTCCCTGTTTCTATCAATCTGTCCAGATTGGATTTCGAGGCACTGGAAATTATCCCATTTATAGATGAGCTATCAGAAAGGTACGAGGCTGATAAAAGCTTATTTAAATTTGAAATTACAGAAAGCGTTTTAATAGAAAACCCAAGGTTTATCCAGGAGCAGATTAAAAGGCTAAGAGATAAAGGCTATAGCGTTTGGATGGATGATTTTGGTAGCGGTTATTCATCTCTAAATGTTCTTAAGAATTTTGATTTTGACCTTGTAAAAATCGATATGGAATTCTTACGAGGTATTGATTCATCGGACGATGGAAAAATCATTATCAAGCATATGATTTCCATGCTTAAGAATCTGGGCTTCCATACACTGGCTGAAGGTGTAGAAAACAAAGACCAGATGGATTTTTTAAGAGGACTTGGCTGTGAAATGATGCAAGGCTATTACATCGGCCGACCAATGCCTTTTGAAGAGGGAATAAAATCCTTGCAGAAGGTGGGACAAAAATACGAGCCAATGATTGACAGAGAATTCCTAAATCAAATTGGCCGAGTAGATTTGTTAAAGCAAAACCCACTGGAGGGTGAAGGTAAAACTGCAGATGATAGTCATGACCTTCCTTTGGTTCTTGCAATCGTAAGAGATGGTGAGTGGAGCTTTTTGTATCATAACGAGGCATTTAAGCACGAGCTAAAAATATATGGCGTAGAGTCTATGAGTGTGCTGGAAGAAATGCTTAATGATGCGTCTTGGTCCTGGGTTCAGCGAGACGGATTCTTTGAGCTGTGTGAAGCTAGTAAGGCAAGCCAAAACGCGGAAAGCATGGAGTTTGTAGAATTAGGACGAATTATAAATATAAGCGTTCGTCACTTGGTAACTAACAAGCTTACCAATGATGAAGCGTTCCTGATTTCATTAAGAACCCTGTCTAAACATATGCATGAAAGCTACGATAATAAAAGCGCAATTATCAGTAATTATTTATTCTCATTTTACGAGTGCATCGATTTATTTGGCATACAGGATATGTATTATGAAAACCTGTATTTGACTAATAGCAGACTTCATATTGATACCAAAAACAAAAGACCAAAGGAAATCATTAAAGCATTAGCAGAGGAAATCGTGTATCCAGATGATAGGGATATATTCCTAAAAATCATGGATATAGATACAGCAAAGGAAAGACTATCTGCAGAGAAGAATAAAACGAAGCTAAATTTCTTTAGAATACTGGATAAAAACAATAATTATGTTTGGAAGTCAGTGACCATAAGCGTTCTATATCTTATAGATAGAGAAGTCATGATGGCCTGTGTTTCTGAGGCTACAAAAGAGATTAAGTACTTCATGGATAAATGTGTGGAAGGCGGAAATGAAAAGATACTTACTTTACTAGAGCACATGAATCCTGTAGTTAGCGAGCATGCCTTTGAGAATATTATAAAGCTGGTACCAGCAGGCGTCTTCTGGAAGGATAGGGACAGAAAATTCCTAGGTGCAAACCAGATGTTTTTAGATTATTACGGATTAGCCAGTGCTGACAGCATCATCGGAAGGACAGATGAGGATATGGGCTGGCACATAAATCCAGAGCCATTTAAGAAGGATGAACTAGCCGTAATAAATGAGGGCAAAATAATCAAAGACGTGCAAGGCGAATGTATCGTAAAGGGTGAAGTAAGAAAGATTGTTG
>CACYLQ010000092.1 GCA_902775195.1 uncultured Pseudobutyrivibrio sp. | reverse complement strand
GTTGGCTCAGAATACTATGATGAAGTGCAGTATCAAACCTTGGTTGCAACCTATCAGCAGTACTCTGCAAATCTTTATACTCTTCAGTCAGGTCTTGAAACTGCAAGAAAGGAATATAACAAGGGACTAAAGGAATATGAGGATGGCAAGGCAGAATATGAGGAGGGTCTTGAAGAGTTTAATAGCAAGATAGCTGACGCAGAAAAGGAAATAGCAGATGCAGAGAATGAGATAGCAGATATTGAGGCAGCCAGTACTTATCTTTTGGGAAGAGATTCTAATGTAGGTTATATCTGCTTTGAAAGTGATTCTACTATAGTTGGTGCTATTGCTAACGTATTTCCGATATTCTTCTTCCTTGTTGCAGCACTTGTGTGCATGACCACTATGAATAGAATGGTGGAAGACCAAAGAACACAAATAGGTGTACTTAAGGCACTAGGCTATAGCAGCACAAGTATAATGGGCAAGTTTGTTCTTTATTCAGGCTCAGCCTCACTGCTTGGAGCAACACTGGGCTTTATAGCAGGTACAATTGCCTTTCCAAAGGCAATCTGGTTTGCATATCAGATGATGTACAATACATCGGAAATTAGCTACTACTTTAGTCCAGCTATGTTAATTATTAGCTTTATAGTAGCTTTCATATGTTCCGTTGGTGTGACCATTTTATCCTGCCGCTACGAGATGCACGAAATGGCAGCATCTTTAATGCGACCAAAGGCACCAAAGGCTGGCAAAAGAATCTTCCTAGAATATTTAACCTTCTTCTGGAGTAGACTGAAATTCCTTAAGAAGGTAAGTCTTAGAAATATTTTCAGATATAAGGGAAGACTTTTCATGATGGTTCTTGGCATCGGCGGATGTACAGCACTTCTTGTGGCAGGCTTTGGTATTTATGATTCTATTGCAGACATCGCAGTGAATCAGTTTACCAACATTTCAAAATACGACATGGATATTACCCTAAAGGATGGGGAAGACAGTCAGGTGCCATTATTAGAAGAAATGGGCTATACCACAGAGGATTATCTTCTGTATTACCACACATCAGTGGACATGAAGGCTGGCAAATACACAAAGAATGTATATCTGAATGTATATGATAATGATGCAAAGCTGGATGAATTTTATGATATGCATGATGAAAAGGGCAATCACATTACTTTTGCAGATTTAAAGGATGGGGAAACTATTGTAAATCAAGGCCTAAGTGATAGATATGGAATAAAGGTTGGAGATACCATCACCATTTCTTCTGAGGATATGGAAAAGACTGATCTTAAAGTGGCAGCCATAAATGAGAACTTTATTTACAACTATATCTATCTTACAAAGACAGGCTATGAAAATACTATAGGCCCACTGCCAGAAAAGAAGAATGTGTATTTAAATGCAAAGGATGGTGAGGACCCTCATGAGATAGGCGCAAAGCTTATGAATGAAAGCGACATTTCTGTTGTATCTGCAACTGTTGATATGTTAGATAGAGTAGATAGTATGATGGAAAGCTTGAACATTATTGTTTATCTGGTAATTGGATGTGCTATGGCACTTTCTGCAGTGGTTGTTTACAATCTTACAAATATCAATATTGCAGAGCGAGTAAGAGAGATTGCCACTGTAAAGGTGTTAGGCTTTTACAAGGAAGAAACCAGGTCCTATGTATTTAGGGAAAACATCATTTTATCTATAATGGGAGCTGCGGTAGGTCTTGTTCTAGGAAAGTTTTTGCATGCATTTATTATGAGTGAGATAGTGGTTGATTTGATTACCTTCGATGTTCGCGTAACATTATTTAGCTACTGCGCAGCCTTTGTACTGACAGTTGCCTTTACATTTATCATCGATTTATTGATGGGAAAGAAGCTAGAGGAAATCAGTATGACAGAATCGCTGAAAGCAGTAGAGTAGTTTTACGCAAAATTGTGTAGATATCCACTAGATTTTAACGCTTTAGTGTGTTAATGTATTTGGAAAGAATAAATAAAGCAGAGAGGAAGAATCATGGGAATCAATTACGTTAGTACAAGAGATATTAATAAAAATGAGATTACTGCTTCACAGGCAATCTTAAAGGGACTTGCAGATGATGGAGGATTATTTGTTCCTACATCTGTTCCAAAGCTTGATAAGTCACTTAAGGAATTGTCTGAGATGAACTACCAGCAGGTGGCTTATGAGGTACTTAAGCTTTTCCTTACAGATTTTACAGAAGATGAGTTAAAGCATTGTATTAATAGCGCTTATGATAGCAAGTTTGATACTGAAGAAATCGCTCCTTTAGTATATGCAGACGGGGCTTATTACTTAGAGCTCTTTCATGGTGCAACAATTGCTTTTAAGGATATGGCACTTTCAATTTTGCCACATCTTATGATTACTTCCGCTCGTAAAAATAATATTAAAAACGACATCGTAATTCTTACAGCAACATCTGGTGATACAGGAAAAGCTGCACTAGCTGGCTTTGCAGATGTTGAAGGAACAAAAATCATTGTATTCTATCCAAAGAATGGTGTTTCTGCTATCCAGGAGCGCCAGATGGTAACACAGAAGGGTGATAACACTCATGTAGTTGGTATCAAAGGAAACTTTGATCAGGCTCAGACAGGTGTTAAGAAGATGTTTAATGACAAGGCTTTAGCTGCAGAACTTGATAATGCAGGCTACCAGCTTTCATCAGCAAACTCTATCAACATTGGACGTCTTGTTCCTCAGATTGCTTACTACGTATATGCGTACTCAAAGCTTTTAGCTGAGGAGAAGATTACAGATGGTGATTCAATCAATGTAGTTGTTCCAACAGGAAACTTTGGTAATATTCTTGCTGCTTACTACGCAAAGAATATGGGACTTCCAATTGCAAAGCTTATTTGTGCATCTAACGAAAACAAAGTACTTTATGATTTCTTTACAACAGGCGAATACGACAAGAACAGAGAATTCATTCTTACTAATTCTCCATCAATGGATATTCTTATTTCAAGCAACCTTGAGAGATTGATTTATCACATCGCTGGAAATGATGCTGCAAAGAACAGTGAGCTTATGGAAAGCCTTAGGACAACAGGCAAATACGAAATCACAGCCGACATGAAGGCAAGACTTGATAGCTTCTATGGAAACTATGCATCAGAGGAAGAGACAGGAGATGCTATCAAAAAGCTTTACGAAGATACAGGCTATGTAATTGATACACATACAGGAGTTGCTTCAAGCGTATTTGGTAAATACAAGGCTGCAACAGGAGATGACAAGATAACAGTTATCGCATCTACAGCCAGCCCATTCAAGTTCACAAGAGCTGTCATGGGTTCTATCGATGCTGAATATGAAAACGAAGAAGACTTTGTACTTGTAGATAAGCTTTCAGAATTGGCTAAGGTAGATGTACCAAATGCCATTGAGGAAATTCGCTCAGCAGCAGTTCGCCACGACACCGTAATCGAGGTTGAGGATATGTGTGCAGAGGTAAAGAAATTTCTTAAGGTATAGTAAATAATAGCCGGTGCCGCTGGCGCGGCGCCGGCTCATTTTTTAGTAACAGATAATTAGGTGGATGGTTCCGAATGGGTAGGCCACTGGGAAGTCTACACATTTGTTAGGTCCACTTAAAACGCCCTCCATGGTAATTTCTGGTGGAGCAAGGGCGATAGTTTCTGAAGTATTGTTAGAAACATTTACGATGAATAATCCGTTGTGGAGGTTCAGGAAATCCTCAAGTGCTGCAATTACATATTCATCAAATTCTGTGAATTCCTCGTTAGCATATCTAGATGCGAATGCAATAGCAGTATCTCTGTCGCAATCAATGTGTGTAAGATAATCATTGTTATTTGATATAGCCTGTGACACACCAAAGGTTATAGGATATTCATCTAAAACCATAGGTGTAAGAGGAGAGAAATCCTCGCCAACGAATCTTATCAAGCTGTTAAACATAAGCTCAAGATACATTACATTTGTTTCATTCACTGGCATTTCTGCAAGTAAAAAGAACTTTTTGATTATGGCCGCAATAGTTTCCTGATTTTCAACATCAAGACTAAGGTCGTAAAGCTCTGTATCATTCTGATATTCAAATAGAATTCTCTCTAAATCTTCGTATGAAAAGACATTGTCTTCAACCAGATTCTGGCCAAGAAGAATATAGTCAGGTGTCTGCAGAGAAAGTAATTCGTTTACCTGGTCGTTTGTCAGGTAACCGCGCTCTACTGCAATTTCACCAAAACGCTTGTCCTCTCTGGATTGAACATAAAGGCATTCGTCTACTTCCTTTGCGGTCATTAGACCTTCCTTTATGGCAATTGTTCCAAGCTTAATGTGAGTTTGAGACAATCTGGACATTGCTTTAAACAATTGCTCTTGATTTACAATTCCTCGTTGTAGTAAGTAGTTGCCCAAGAACTGTGTATACATTAATTTTTTCCTCCGAGACGAAGCTCAATTATTTCCTTAATCTGATTTTTTTCAAAAGGCTTTTGAATGAAATCCTTTGCCCCAAGCTGTATTGCTTTCTTCAGCTGTTCTTGAGTACCTACAGAAGATACTATAATAATAGTTGCGTCCTTGTCGAACTCTCTGATTTCAGATAGGGCGGCATTGCCATCCTTTTCTGGCATCACAATATCCATGAAAACCAAATCTGGTTTTTCAGTTTTATATAATTCTATTGCTTCGGAGCCGTTTTTTCCTTCGATAAATACAGCACCATCGGAAACTTCTTTTACAGCATCCATTAGCTGCTTTCTTGCAAGTACTGAATCATCGCATACCAATATTTTTTTGCCTGTAATATCCATAAGTCAACCCTCCTGCATACTTTAAAATAATAATACAATAAGCTGACATATTATTCAAATGTATTATCAGATAATTATGTTAAAAAATGTTGAAATGCGACAATATTTAGATTTTTTAAAGTCCCTTTTTTATGGAAATGAACCATAATAATGGGTATAATTATTCTATTGAAGCTAAGAATTATTTATTGGAGGATTTTGTTATGGATATGAGCTTTATGACTATTTTTGACATCATTATTGGAGTTCTGGGGATATATTTGTTATTCGTGGGAATAAAGGGCTTCAAGAAAAATGAAGTTGACCCTATGCTAATTACAGCAGATGAGCTGCTTAAATGTAAGGATGTAAAGGCACTTTCAAAGGAATTGATGCCAAAGACAGCAATCTTTGGGGCTTTTTGCATTTTGTTTGGTATTCAGGGTTTGCTAAATGATACAGGAAAGATTCTTTTCCCTAAAGCAGTTAATGCAGTATTTCTAATTGCCTTTGTAGTAATCTACGGTGTGTTTTCATACTCACTTCATTCTGCAAAAAAGAAATATATTCAATAAAGAGTAAGATTATCATCACTTAGAATTCACATTAGAGTGTAAGATAAAAATAGGAGAGATTCCATTCGGAGGTACATATGAAGAAGATATTAGTTGTAGATGATGAGGAGAAGATTCGTTCAATAATTCGTAAATACGGAGAGTTTGAAGGCTATGAAGTATCTGAAGCCTGCGATGGAATGGATGCCATCGAAAAGGTAAAGGCTAATGGCGATTACGATGTTATTATTATGGATGTTATGATGCCAGAGCTAGATGGCTTTTCAGCATGCAGTGAAATCAAAAAGATTAAGGATATTCCTGTAATTATGCTTTCTGCAAGAGGCGAGGAATATGATAGAATTCATGGCTTCGAGGCAGGCGTTGACGATTATGTAGTTAAGCCTTTCTCACCAAAGGAGCTTATGATGCGAGTTAATGTTGTAACCAGCAGAAGCAGATCAGAATCATCAGGTGAGGCTGATATTTTTAGATACGAGGGTCTTGAAATTAATTTTACAGCACGAACAGTTTCGATTGATGGAAAACGTGTTGAAATGTCACCAAAGGAATATGAATTACTATTCTATTTAGTAAGAAATAAAAATATAGCCTTGGAAAGAGAAAGACTGATTACTGAGGTTTGGGGCTACGACTATTACGGAGATGATAGAACATTGGATACACATATCAAGCTCCTTCGAAATAGTCTTGGTGAATACCGAAAGCTTCTTATTACTCTACGTGGAGTTGGTTATAGATTTGAAGCGTAATTTTGGAGGTTAAATTGAAAAAAAGTAGAATAAGTGTTAAATGGAAAACATTTTCTATATTCTTGATTTTTGCCATAGTACTGCTTGGAGTACTATGGTTTTTTCAGATTGTTTACTTGGATGATTTCTATAAAATCATAAAGCGTAAGGAGACAGAAGCGGTCCTTACCGATGTTGAGAATTTGCTGTACTCATCTGATAATCCTACTGACGATATTGAAAAAATAGCAGCATCTAACAACCTGGGAATCTACATTACAGATAATAATGGTGTTGCTTTATACAATGCAGAATACATTTCCAATTCCCAGATGTCTTCATTACCACAGTTCATGTTTGGATTGTTCTATGACCAGGCAGTTGCTAATGGCGGTGAGGCTGTTATTGAATTTAAAGGAAATGTAATGCAAAGAAAGGTGGAAAAGGAACGCTTCCAATTTGGAGAAAATGGAGAGCCTATTTCTCCTGCAGAATCAGAGGACTCTCAGTCAGAAACAGCTTCTGATGATACTGACAGTGCTACAGATGAGACTGAAGAGGAGACTGAGCCACAAGGCAAAATCGCATATACAATACCTGAGGAGAAAAAAGAAGAGGCCTTCAGACAGAACATCGGAAATGATATGGCTGAATCAGTTATCTACGTTCGTATAATCGATGTGGATGGAGTAGAAGAGGTTATCATGATTAATTCTGTGCTTACTCCTGTTGATGCTACAGTATATACCCTTAAGGTCCAGCTTAGATTTATATCTGCCATAATGATTGTTGTTGCCTTTATACTGGCAGCCACATTATCAAACAACATCTCTCGTTCAATCATTAGAATAAACGAAGGTGCAAAGAAGCTGGCTGATGGAGATTATTCTGTTAAGTTTAATTCTAGAGATTATATGGAGGTGGCAGAACTTTCTGACACGCTAAACTATACGGCAACAGAGCTGGGTAAAACTGATAGCTTCCAAAAAGAACTAATAGCAAATGTATCTCATGACTTGCGTACACCACTTACCATGATAAAGGGTTACGCGGAAGTAATGAGGGACATTCCAGGAGAAAACACACCTGAAAACGTACAGGTAATCATTGATGAGACGGAGCGTCTTACTAGTAGAGAGGTGGAGGGCTACACCATTGATTTCGTTTATGATGACGAGGTTATAGTTTATGCAGATGAGCAGAAGATGTATCAGGTACTTTATAACCTGGTAAATAATGCCATTAATTACACAGGAGAAGACAAAAAGGTTACTGTAATACAAAAGGTTCTTGGGGATACCCTAAGGATTGAGGTTAAGGACACCGGAGAAGGTGTTAAACAGGAAGATATCCCTTATGTTTGGGATAGATATTATAAAGATAAAACAGCCCATAAGCGTGCCATTTCTGGTACAGGCTTAGGACTGTCTATCGTTAAAAACGTATTAGAATTGCATGGCGCCAAATATGGAGTTTCCTCTATACAAGGTCAAGGCGCCACTTTCTGGTTTGAAATACCGCTGGATTTGTAATAAATTACTTAACACCAGTGTATTTCTCTTCGCAGTATTTACAGCGATATACTTCGTTTAATTCATCTGTAAGAATGAATACTTGCTCTAACTCTTGTTCCACGGTGCTTATGCATCGTGGATTTTTGCATTTAATAACGTTTTTGATTTCCTTTGGAAGCTTCAATTGTCTCTTCTCAACTATCATATCGTTTTTTATGATGTTGCATGTAATATTGTGATCAATGAAGCCTAAGATGTCCAAATCTACGCGTTCAATTGGACACTCTATTTTTATAATATCTTTGCGACCCATCTTATTTGATTTTGCATTCATTATCATGGCGATTGTGCAGTCACAGCCTAAGTCATCTAAATGTAGGTCACGATAAATAGTCATAGACTCGCCGGCTTTAATATGATCTAACACAAATCCTTCGTGTATTCCGCTTATATTAAGCATGTCATTTCCTCCTTAGTTTATTGGCTCGCCTGTTACGCAGACAATAAAATATATTCTTTCGTCGACTGATGTCTCCTACAGAAAATATTTTATTGTCTACTACAGGCTATTTGAACACTGTGCGATATGGCTCGCCTGTTACGTATACAGGTTATTTGTACTATATTAATTCGAGTAGCGTTAGGATTAACGCCATACGGATGTAGACTCCGTTTTGGGCTTGGGTGAAGTACATGGCTCTTGGGTCATCGTCTACGTCTACGGATATTTCGTTTACACGTGGTAGTGGATGAAGAACCATCATATCTTTTTTAGCAAGCTGCATCTTCTCAGGTGTGAGGATGAAGAAATCCTTTAAGCGGATGTAGTCTTCCTCGTTGAAGAAACGTTCCTTCTGAACACGTGTCATGTAAAGAATATCAAGCTCGCCCATAACATCATCTAAGGAATCAACCTCTTTGTATTCGTAGCCATTCTTCTCTAAAACATCTTCTCTTATATATTCAGGAACTCTTAGCTCTTCAGGAGATATAAGAACGAATTTAATTCCAGGATAGCGCACAAGTGCATTAATCAAAGAGTGAACTGTACGGCCGAATTTTAAATCGCCACAAAGTCCGATAGTAAGGTCTTTGATTTCTCCACGTAAGGAGCGGATAGTAAATAAATCTGTAAGTGTTTGTGTGGGATGTTGATGACCGCCATCACCGGCGTTAATAACTGGAATACGTGAACGTTGCGAAGCAACAAGTGGAGCGCCTTCTTTAGGATGACGCATAGCGCAAATGTCTGCATAAGAAGAAATGACACGAATAGTATCGGAAACACTTTCGCCTTTAGCTGCCGATGAAGAATCAGCGGAAGAGAAACCAAGAACAGACCCGCCAAGATTAAGCATGGCAGCCTCAAAAGAAAGTCGTGTACGTGTACTTGGTTCGTAGAAACAGGTAGCAAGCTTTTTGCCGTGGCATTTTTCGGAATAATTAGCTGGATGATTTCTGATATCATCTGCTAAATCCATAAGCTGCTCCAATTCCTCTCTAGAAAAATCTAGAGGGCTCATTAGATGTCGCATTGATTATCCTCCCTATGAAATTAGTTTTCAAAATCAATTTATTCTACCACATTGAATTTAAAATAAAAGCCTTTTATGATAAAATATTTTTCATGAAATACGCAGATATTATTATTGATATTTCTCATGAGAGATTAGATAAGACATTTGAATATATTGTTCCAGCAGATTTGGAGGATGTTATTACTGAAGGAGTCCAGGTGGTTATTCCTTTTGGCGCAGCTAATCGTGCCATTACAGGATACGTAGTGGACCTGCATGACACTCCTAAGTTTGATGTTACGAAGCTGAAGCCTATTGCAAGGGTAGTTAAAGACAGTATTGCTATAGAGTCTCAGCTTATTTCTTTGGCTGCTTTTTTGAAACGTAATTACGGTAGTACCATGAATCAGGCTCTTAAAACCGTAATCCCTATCAAAAAGCGTGAAAACGAAAAGCTTAAAAAAGAAATAAGTCTTGCAGTATCAATTGATCAGGCAAGGATTGAGCTCAACGAGCTACTCACTAACAAAAGACATGCCATTGGCAAGGAACGACTTCTTAGAGAATTGCTTACAGTGGATGTGTTAGATTGGGAGCTTGCTACTAAAAAGCTTCAGATTCCAACAGCTAACATCAGAGATTTGGAATCAAAGGGCATCATTAAAATAGATTCCGTCAGAACCTTCAGAAATCCTCATATGAATGCAGATGCTAATGCAAAGCAAATCACTTTAAATGAGGAGCAGGAGGCTGCGGCAGAACAGATAAAAGCCGATATAGATACTGGTAGACATAAAACCTATCTTATCCATGGAGTTACAGGCTCAGGCAAGACAGAGGTTTACATGGATGTCATGGACCATGTGATTAAAATGGGCAAGCAGGTTATCGTGCTTATTCCTGAAATAGCCCTTACCTACCAGACAGTAATGCGCTTTTATACCAGGTTTGGAGATTTAGTTTCAATCCTAAACAGCCGCATGTCACCAGGTGAGAGATTTGATCAGTTCGAAAGAGCTAAAAGCGGTGAAATCAGCATTATGGTTGGCCCCCGTTCGGCATTATTTACTCCATTTCCAAATCTAGGATTAATCATCATAGATGAGGAGCATGAACCTAGCTATAAATCAGAGGTTGTGCCTAGATATCACGCCAGAGAAACAGCAGTTTACAGGGCAGGTCTTACAGGCGCTACTGTTATTTTGGGTTCAGCCACCCCTAGCTTGGAGGCTTATTCCAGAGCAGTCTCAGGTGAATATAAGCTTATCACCTTAAATAAACGCGCTAAGGGTCAGGATATGGCTACCTGCGTGTTTTTGAATAGAAGAGGACTTATGGGCTTTGTTTCATGTAGAGCCTGCGGTCATGTACTGAAATGTCCTCACTGCGATGTGGCGCTACATTTACATTACGGTGGCGTTATGAAATGCCATTATTGCGGCTACACAACAAAGGCAGCCAAAACCTGTCCAAGCTGTGGCAGCAAATACATCGGTAGCTTCAAAGCCGGTACTCAGCGTTTGGAAGAAATAGTTAAAGAAGCCTTCCCAACAGCAAGGGTACTTCGAATGGATGCGGATACCACATCTGGCAAAAACGGACATGAAGAGATTTTATCAGCCTTTGCAGCCCACGAAGCTGATGTTCTTATCGGAACTCAGATGATTGTTAAAGGTCATGATTTTGGAAAAGTCACACTTGTTGGTATAATAGCAGCAGATATATCTCTTAACGAATCGGATTTTCACAGTGGTGAGAGAACCTTCCAGCTTCTTACACAGGCTGTGGGACGTGCTGGAAGAGGAGATGAACCTGGAATTGCTGTTATCCAGACATATCAGCCTGAAAATTACGCAGTTGTATCATCTGCAAATCAGGATTATGACAGCTTTTTCAAACAGGAATTTGCCTATAGAAGATTGCTGCAATATCCACCTTGCTCACATATCCTTGGAATACAGGTAAGCAGTGAAAAACAGGCAGATGCAATCGCCCAGGCAGACATTCTTGCAGGAGTTATAAGATCAGTAGACCCTGAAATTATAATAATGGGTCCAGAGGATGCCTACATAGGCAAATTAAAGGATATTTATCGAAGAGTAATCTATGTAAAGGCTGACGAATATGATAGACTAGTAAAGGTTAAGGATGAAATAGATAAATTCCTACTTGAACAAAAACAATATCGAAGCACCAGCACCTGGTTCGACTTCGACCCAATATCAACAATTTAGTTTTGAAATGAAAGGATTTAAGAAATGGCAGTTTTAGAAATTAGAGAATATGGAAAAGATGATGTTCTTCTTAAGGTTTGTAAGCCAGTAAAGGAGCTTACACCTCGTCTTAAGACATTAATCGAGGACATGTACGAAACAATGTATGATGCAGATGGCGTTGGTCTTGCAGCACCTCAGGTGGGTGTACTTCGTCGTATCTGTGTTATTGATATAGGAGAAGGTCCTGTTACACTTATCAACCCAGAGGTTCTTGAAACATCTGGAGAGCAGACTGGTAACGAAGGATGTCTTTCAGTTCCAGGTAAAACAGGAATGGTTACACGACCTAATTACGCTAAGGTTAAGGCTCTTAACGAAGATATGGAAGAATATATTGTTGAAGGAGAAGGCCTTATGGCTCGTGCTCTTTTACATGAAATCGATCATCTTGATGGTCACATCTACACAGAAAAGGTAGAGGGCGAGCTTTACAATGTTGAAGATTTAATGGAAGAGTACGAAGAAGAATAAACATTAGAGGGACTTGAATAAGGGACATGAATAATGATTATGAAAAAATAGAACGTGTAGCTAGTAGAAATAGAAAAAGAAGACAGCTACAACGAAGAAGGATAATGCTTGCATCCATTGCGGGAGTGGTTGCATTAGTAATTATCATCACAACAGTTGTTATAGTAAAAAAGAATCATTCTAAAAATGAAGAGCCTGTAGAGATAGCTGAGACTCAAGAAACACCTACTGAAGAAGATGAGGATGCAAAAATAGAGGTAGTTTATCCTGAAGAGGATGAAACTACAAAGACAGGCGAAGCTGATCCAGAAAGCACTGTTAAAAAAGAATCAGGCGCTGCGGTAAATGTAGTAGACATTGTTAACGCCAG
>CACYLQ010000091.1 GCA_902775195.1 uncultured Pseudobutyrivibrio sp. | reverse complement strand
CACAATTCAGAAGACATGCTTGAGGCCCAGGAGGCTTTGGGAGATTTGGCAGAAAACGTAATGAAGACCATGTTAGAGTCTGAGAACGTGCGCACCATCGATATGGATGGAATGAAGCTTGTAGTGCAGCAGGCAAAGGCAATGAAGCAGATGGCTGCAACAGGCGAAACCTACCATATTCCAATGATGGTGGGAGAAGAGGCTGGCACTATGAGCCTTAGAGTAGTAAGAGGCAGTGCCCAAACAGGCCTTATTAAGATGGCTATTTACATGCAGTCTACAGGAACTATATCCACCACCTTCAAATACGAATCAAATCAGGTGGAGGCAACGGTAGAGTGCGAAACTGCCCAGATGAGAGAGATGTTTGCTGAGCAGGCTCCTCGTATTTCTGGAATTATGCAGGAGATGACTGGCTTTGGCTACAGCTTCAACTTTGTACAGAAGGTAGGCCTTAGCGCATCAGATATTTACAATCTAAATATGGGAAATTTTGCTGTGGCAGAAGATGTTACAAAGGCTAGAGAAGACAGCATTCAGACAGAGGCTTTGTACAAAATTGCTAGAGGTTACATAGATGTTATAGCAGAAATTTTTTAATATGTTCGGGTTAATTTTGTAACCATAGAACCGATATTATTGTTGTAAGGACATGGAAGACCTATCAACTAAAATACACCGCAGGGATGCTTGACTAGCTTTTACAGGAGGCAGCATATGAGAATTAACAACAACATGGCAGCGGTGATTACCAACAATCAACTTCTAGGTACTGAAAGTACTCTCGGAGATGTAATGGAGAAGTTAAGCTCCGGCTTCAAAATCAATCATGCATCTGATGACCCATCTGGCATCGCCATAGCCGGAAAGATGCAGGCACAGATTGATTGCTTGGCACAAGCTTCAACTAATGGCTCCGACGGAATTTCCGTACTTCAAACAGCAGAAGGTGCTCTCAACGAAGTAACAGAAATGATTCAAAGAATGAGAGAGCTTTCTGTTCAGGCCGCAAACGGCACAAATTCAATTTCTGAAAGAAAGACAATTCAAAAGGAAATTGATTCCTTATTGGAAGAAATCGACCGAGTAGCTCAAACTACAGAATTTAATAATATCAATCTGTTAAATGGTGCTTTGGACAATAGAACCTATGCAGAGCATGCAACTAGAATGCAGACCTCTAATCAGGTGCCGGCAGGTATTTATGAGCTTACAATTAATAAGGCAGCAACACGTGGATCAACAGGAAAGAACACTTTAGTAGGTGATTCCTTCACAAGTGGCATACCAAACAGTTATACCAATACGCGGGTAGATACTACTGTAAACACACCTACAGGTTTAACAGACTTTAAAGAATTTATTAATCAGACAATCTGGCAGGTAGATAAAATAGATTTAGGCGATGGTTCAACTATTTCATCAGAATCTGGTTCGGGCCTTGGTATGTCAGGTACTATAACAATCAATGGCCACGGCGTGGACTTGACACAGGGTACATCTGGTGAGGGTGTTTACGAGCTACTAAGAAATGTTTGTGAAGAAGCAGGAGCAATCATTTCAAACCCAGTAGATGGTTCGGGATTTTCTATCGAATCCTATAAATACGGAGCTCATGCAAATCTTAAGATTGAGTTTTCATCAGTAGCATTTGCCAAATCATTAGGTTTTGATGAAGCATTGTTCCCTGATGAGACATCACCTGTAATTGAAAAGGTTGGAACAGACCCAGACATCACACTTGTAGAAAAAGGGACAGCAGGTTCGAAGTCATTGTTTGGACCACAGGCTACAGCAGGTGCAGATGGTAACCACATTACTATCAGTGATGTAGGTGGATTTGAATTATCATTTTTAGCTGAGGCTGGATTTGATAGTGAAACAGATACAGCAGATGATAATAAGGGCAAAATCACATTTAATGTTACAGATATCGGTTCAATGACACTTCATGTAGGTGCTAACAAGAACCAGAATATGGAAGTAAGAATTGCAGCAGTAACAACAGAGTTCATGTATATTGATGACCTTAATGTTACACGAGTAGATGGACCTGAGGATGCACTTAATTCTTTAGATGTAGCTTTAAGTTATGTTACATCGGTTCGTTCCCAGTTAGGTGCATACGAAAACAGATTGGACCATACAACAAAATCTCTTGATACAACAGGAGAAAATATGACATCAGCTATCTCGCGAGTTGAGGATGCTGACATGGCCACAACAATGGTTGAGTACACGAAACTTAACGTATTAGAGCAGGCAGGAACATCAGCGCTTGCACAGGCAAATGAGTTGCCACAGCTTGCATTACAGTTACTACAATAAATTTCGCGAGAAGATTTCGCAGCGTTCAGTTGCCTTAATAGGAGTGAAACAAGATGAACAGAGATAAGATTTCAGCTTTTACCTTAAAAATAGCCTCTAGCAACGGTTTAGGTTTAATATCAATATTATATGATATATATGAGGAATACGAATGCGATGCTATGGGCAGTTTTGAAGCTGGCCAAGTGGACGAAGCTATCGCGGCATTGAAAAAGTGCTCCGAGGTTGTAAGCCACCTCCAGAAGGATTTGAATTTTAATTACAAGGTAAGTGGAAATCTGTACGCGCTTTACGATTATGTACAGCGAAATGTGTCAAAGTCCATATATAAGGCAAATTCGGAAGGCTTAATAGAAGCAAAAAGAGTAATGGATGAATTGGGAGATGCATTTGAGCAGATAGCAAAGGAGGATGATTCAGCTCCTATAATGCAAAACGCCCAGGCAGTAGTAGCGGGAATGACTTATGGAAAGGGGTCTTTAAACGAAAGTATATTAGGCAATGGAAGCAGTAGAGGCTTTTTCGCTTAATATCCCGTAAGAAAAGTAGTAAATATTTTTAAAGTTCATTATAGAAAAGAGATTCTGGGAAACTGGAATCTCTTTTTTTAATGCGAATATATAATTCTATTGTGGAAACTGAATATATTGAAACGGGTTTCTTGGCTGGTTGTTGTCTGGTTTTAACAAAATATCGATTTAGCAAAATGCATAAGAAAAAATATAGCCCGAAAAGCAATAGTGAAAGACTGCCTGGCAACCTATACTTTTCCCTCGGAAAGCGAGGTGAAAAAAACGCAGACAATTTTGATCTGGAGCATTTTGACCGTTGCCGTCTTATTTGATGCAAGGTCCTACAGGATTCCAAATCAACTAATCATCCTGGGTTATTTGGCAGGAATATGTTTAAACCTGCAGGCACAGGGGATGATAGGAATTACATATTTCATGATGCAGGCCGCCTGGCCAATTCTTTTATTACTTCCACTTTATATATGTGGCAAGCAGATTGGATCAGGTGACATCAAGCTGTTTTCGGTTATGTCTACCATGGTGGGTTTTAACATAACATTTAGCGTGATGGTTGGTTCCATAATGGTTGCTGCTATTGTGGTTGTTTTGGTCAGCATATATGAAAGACATTTGTTCAGAAGAAAGCTTCATTATTCCTATTATATTGCAGCTGCGTTTTTTATCTCGCAGCTACGAAGTTAAAGATAATGGAGGTTTGATAATGAAAAATGTTGAAATTGCACTATGTGATTCCGACGAGGATTACATACTTAGATTTGCTTCATATTTAATGAGTGAGCTGGAAGTTGGTGTTCATATCTTTACAACTCCAGAGAGCTTTTTTGCAGATGATGGAGATTACGATATCACCATTATGACAGAGGAGTTTGATGAGATATTCGCTTTCAGGCCAAACCAAAATGTGGGTCAAAGATTCATTCTATGCGAGTCAAATAACTGTGATATGGAAAATGGAATTTATAAATACCAAGCTGTAGATTGCATTTTAGATGAGATTAAACCCCTCAGAAGAAAATGCCAAAATGGTAATAAATCCTTTTCTGCTACTAAGCTAATCGGCGTCTATTCTCCAGTCGCCCATGAACTACAGTTACCATTTGCCATGGCCTTAGGACAGGCGTTCAAAGCAAATGGCTCAGTTCTCTTTTTGGACCTAGAAGAGATTTCAATAATGCCAAGTCTTCTTGGCAAACACTGTGAAAAAAATCTCATGGATCTTCTATATGAAATTGATACCGCAGAATTAGATTTTGAGGAATATACAAACACTTTTATGGGATTTGATTACATCGAATCATTCTTAAACCCAACAGAAATATCGGAAATAGACGAGACGACATGGGAAAGATTTTTCAAGCTTTTAGCTGCTGCTGAATATGATGTGATTGTAATTCTGTTTGGAAGAGCCATCAATGGCTTCAACAAAATCTTAGGCAATCTGGATAGATTATATGTGTTAGGCAAGCCTGGTGATTATTTCAAAAAGGGCCAGGATTTGTTTAATGACTATTTGGAAAAGATAGGAACAAGCGCACATTGTGAGGACGTGATTCTTCCAATGTCAGCCAAAAATCTATCGGATAACTCATATCAAATAGAGGAGCTATTACAGGGTAATCTTGGAATGTTTGCAAAGAAATTAATAAATGTTAACGGATAAAGTGCATAGTGAATATGAAAAATATTGAAAATGAAATCCGACAGGAGGTAATGAATACAATCGACCTGTCGGTGGATGTTTCTGATGATGAGATTTTAAAGCTGATACGTAACAAAATCATCGAAAAAAGCAGGACATGCCCTATGAATCTTTCTGAAAGAAAGAGGGTGGAAGGTCATGTGTTTAATTCTCTTAGAAAGTTAGATGTGCTGGAGGATTTGCTAAAAGATGAGGATATTACGGAAATCATGATAAATGGCCCTGACAACATCTTTATAGAAAGAAATGGCAGGGTGGAAAAATGGACCGAGAAATTTTCATCGGAGGAAAAGCTAAACGATGTGATTCAAAGCATTGTTGCCAACAGCAACAAGATTGTAAACGAGTCCAACCCAATAGTTGATACAAGATTAGAAGACGGTTCTAGAGTAAATATCGTGTTGCCGCCAGCGGCTGTAGACTACAGTATTCTATCTATCAGAAAGTTCCCAAAGGAGCAGATGACTATGGAAAGACTTAAATCCTTTGGGGCCATCGATGAGGAGCAAATTGAGTTTTTGAAAAAGCTGGTAATAAGCGGCTACAACATATTCGTGTCGGGGGGAACCGGCAGTGGTAAAACATCTTTTTTGAATGCCTTGGGAGAATTTATTCCGAAGGATGAAAGGGTGATTACCATAGAGGATTCCGCCGAGCTTCAGCTAAAGAATGTTGAAAATATAGTAAGGCTGGAAGCCAGAAACGCAAACTTAGAGGGCAATAACGAAATAACTATCAGGGATTTGTTAAAGTCCTCCCTTAGAATGCGTCCCGACAGAATCATTGTGGGTGAGTGCCGTGGGGCGGAGGCATTGGAAATGCTTCAGGCCTTCAACACAGGTCACGACGGCAGCTTGTCCACAGGCCACAGTAATTCCTGCAAGGACATGCTATCAAGACTGGAAACCATGGTGCTAATGGGAGCAGAAATTCCACTTAGTGCCATAAGACAGCAGATAGCGTCAGGAATCGACATCATAGTTCAGCTAGGAAGGCTAAGGGACAAAAGCCGCAAGCTTATAGAAATCGCTGAGGTGGTGGATTTTGCAAATGATGAAATCAGGCTTAATCCGCTGTACAGATTTAAAGAATTAGAAGAAATAAATGGGAGGATAAATGGCCAATGGGAAAAGGTAGGAGACCTAGAAAACAAAGAAAAGCTGTTAGCAAGTGGTCTTTCGATTGGATAAGTGTGTTTCAGGGCGCATGCCTGTCGGCTGTTATTGCATTTTTGTTTTATAAATCTTTCCTGGGATTATTTGTTGCAGCAGGGGTGATTCCCTTTTGGCTGAAGCTTAGGGCAGATGAAAATGCAAAAAAGCACAGGGCTGATATGCTCATGGAATTCAAGGAATACATGATGCTTATCGTGGCGTCCCTGCAAACAGGCTACTCCTTGGAAAAAGCCCTCCGTCAATCAGAGTCAGAGCTAAAAAGATTGTACCCGGCAGAATCGGTGTTACTGCCTTTCGTTCATGTGATGAATCAAAGAATTGGTATGAATATGCAGCTTGAAAAAGCCTTTTTTGAATTTGCAAAGGAGGTGGATTTAGAGGAGGCCATAAGCCTTGCAGAAATCATATCCTTTGCCAAAAGAAGTGGTGGTAACTACGGCAAGAACATAAGGGATACAGCATTTAAGATAGAGGAAAACTTATCTGTTAAGCAGGAGATTGAAACTATTACAACTGAAAAACGCCTAGAGCTTAAGGTTATGTGCGTGATGCCCTTAGCGATTCTTGCTTACATCACCATCACATCCAGTTCTTTTATAGCGCCGCTGTATGGAAATGCCTTAGGCATCCTGATAATGACCGCATGCCTTATTGCCTACGGTTTATTAATCATGCTAGGAAGGAGAATCATTGAAATCAACATATAAAAAAATACTGATTGCCTGCCTGGTGATGGGCTTTGGACTGCTTGTCTACGATTACGTGGATTCCAAGATATTGTTTGATGGAAAGCTTCTTAGAAATGAAACTGCCACAGGACCTAAATCGGAGGAATTACAGCTTAGATTCAAAGGAAATGATAAGGATTACACAGTTGAAATTTCAGACAGAGGTCTAACCCAAAAGCAGCTGAAGGCGCTGTTTAGGCAGGCCACAGAAGAAATCGACAAAAGCTATCTTGGCAAAAACAAATCTGCCGACCAGGTTATGTATGACCTGGATTTTAAGAAAAGCTATTGCGACGGATTGATTAATGCAGATTTTAAGTTTGATACATACGGTCTGATAAATACTGATGGCACCCTGGTGAAGGAATATATCCCTGATGAGGGGGAGGTTGTAAATGTGATTGCAGAGCTAAGCTACGAGGACCAGGTGGAGCTTTATAGCTTTTCTGTGATGGTGGTTAAGCCAGGGCTTGATACTGTGGAAGGGCAGTTAAATGCTATTGATGAAGCTGTCAAAAAAGCTGATGAAAGCACCAGAACAAAATCCTATATGAAGCTTCCAAAGAAGGTGGAGGACATGTCCCTTACCTGGAAGAAGAAAATGAATTTCAGAGGATTGCAGATAATATTGCTGGGGTTTGCAGCAGTGGCAGGCTTGATAGCGGGGGCCAAGCGTGATGAGAAGCAGGCTGTGCAAAAGCGCATCGAAGAAAAGGAACGGGACTACCCTATGATAGTTAGCGAGCTATCCATAAGAGCGAATAATCGCAAAATACAATGCCAAGAAAAGTGAGGGCAACATACGCCCAGGCTATGAGGATATGGCCATAACCTATCGAAAGATGGTTGATGGTATGGGTGAAATAGCAGCACTTGAAGACATGGGATTAAATAGCGAAAGCAAAGAATACAGAAAGCTTGCCAGCATGCTATCCCAAAATCTTAGAAAGGGCTCCAAGGATTTGTTGGAATGCCTTGAAAAGGAGGAGCATTATTCCTTTGAAATGAGAAAGCAAAGAGCCATCAGGGCAGGTGAGGAAGCATCAACAAAGCTTTTAGTGCCTATGACTGGCATGTTGTTTATCGTCATCATCATATTGGTGGTGCCGGCAGAAGAGGTATAAAAATGTTAGGAATGAAATATTTAATGTTAAAGCAGAAGGTTATGAATTTTATTGAGGAAGAGGATGGAATCGGAACTGTTGAGATGATCCTTATTTTGGTTGTTTTAATCGGCCTTGTCTTAATCTTTAAAACCCAGCTTACAAATCTGGTAAACAGTATCTTTAGAAAAATCAACGAGCAGGCAGGAAGAATATAGTGCAGGCAAAGCTAAAGGGAAGTATGACAGTGTTTTTGTCCCTCATCCTGGTGTCGGTGATGACATTGTTGTTTACCATGAGCGAGTGCATCAGACTGTATGCCCTCCATGACAATGCCAGCGAGTTCACAGATATGGCCTTGGAAAGTGCTTTTTCAGAGTACAACCCATATCTGTGGGCCAACTACAAAATACTTGCCATTGATTTAGGCTACGGTAGCGATGTCACAGGCCCAACCATTTTTCAGCAGAAGCTAATAGATTACTGCAGATTCAATGCAGATATAGAATATGGCAACAATTTCGCCAGACTTAATCCTGCTGGTGCCACCATAAATCAGTACTCCTTATTAACAGATGGTGGCGGCCAGGCAATGGTGATGCAGGGCGTAAAGGGTGCCAAGGATGATTTGGCGGCTCAGGTAATTGATGGCATTCAGGGGCACATGGACAGCATAAATGGAGTGGAAAAGGTTCCAGTGGAAACGAAAGTCAACGACGGCAAAGCTGCCTTGGAGGATGCCAAAAGACAGCAGTCTGAAAAAAGAGCAAACGCGCAAAATGATGGAGATGAAAATACATCCGCTGATGATTATCCTGAGCCAGAAGAAGTGGAGGATGACCCCTTAGATGCATTCAAGCTTATGAAGGAGGCCATGTCAAAGGGTGTACTATCTACTGTTATGGATGCAAAAAAGATTTCAGATGTTAGCTTTGATTTGGCTGCAATGCCATCTCACAGGCAATTAATGGAAGGGACGGCGGCTATCCAGTCAGGAAATGCCATCACAGATAAGGCCTTATTCATGGATTATATTTTGGCCAACTACAGTAGGTTTGATTTGGATAAGCATCATGAGGGCATGCAGTATGAAGTGGAATATCTAATTGCAGGTCAGGAATCTGATGCTGAAAACTTAGCGGTAGTAGTAGGAGAAATAATGCTAATCCGTGAGGCAGCAAACTTTAGCACCATTATGAATAGCGGTGTTCTAAAGAATCAGGCAAAATCTGTTGCCGCGGTGCTTACTAGCTTCGATCCTGCGTTAGAGCCAGTGGTGGAACTGGCCGTTATAGGGGCCTGGGCTTATATAGAAAGCGTTTTGGATGTAAGGCTGATGCTGTCTGGCGGTGAGGTTGCAGTTGTAAAATCTACAGACCAATGGACATCGGATGTGTGGCATCTGTCATCATTTTTCAATGTAAATGCAAAGGCAAGACCCTGCAAAGACGGTATTACCTACGACAAATATCTCATCGGCTTGCTTGCAGTAAAGGGTAACAAGACACTGGGGCTTAGAACCTGTGACGTAATGGAAAACGCCTTGAATTCCACAGAAGATTACAGGTATGTAAAGGTTGATAACATGCTGTTTTCTGCAGATGTAACAATGGATTACACAGGCCAGGAAATGTTCTTATCACTGTTTTCAAAGGATGATTCTATGGGCTATAGAATCTCCAAATCGAAATATCTGACTTATTGATGAAAGGAGGTATAAATAGGTGTCTCAATTACGAAAAAGTTTTCCCCCATTTAGCCTACTTGCACTAGGCAACTTTTTCGGTGGTGTTAATAAAATGTTTAGTAGTGAAGGAGTAAAGTCCAACTTACCAAAAGTGATTCAATATAAGGAGATGCCTATTTATGCCTCCTTTAAAAGAAAAGGCGTGAAGGCCAGCTACACTATCGAAGCGGCTATTATCATGCCGCTGTTTATAACCCTTATGGTGTTTGGAATGTTTACCTTCAGGTTGATTCAGGTGGAATCAGGAATGCAAAAATCCCTAAACACTGCAGCTAGAACTATGGCGGTGACTTTGGGGAACGTTGCAAACAAAGGTGAATCAGATGCAGATGTGGATACCTCAGAGGATGAGCCTTCAGTGAAGTTTGAGTTATCAGAGGCTGGACTTGAGGCTGCAACTATCGTACTTGCAGGAGTGGAAATCTACAAAAACAAGGTTCCCTTGGAATTTATTGATTTTGGTGCAGCAGGAATCAATCTGTATGAAACAAATGTTGATGGAAATTATATAGATTTAAAGGCAAGCTACAGGATGACCTTTCCAGTGGGCTTGCTAGGAAATATAGGATTTGATGTAAGCCAAAGGGCCAGAACTAGAAAGTGGGTAGGCTACGATAAGGCGGAAAACACAACTGACGGCACCTACGTTTACATCACGGAACACGGGGAAGCTTACCACACTAATTACTATTGCACATATCTAAACCCCAGTGTTCATCCCATAGCTGCAGGGGATGTGTCTGCC
Source organism: uncultured Pseudobutyrivibrio sp. (assembly GCA_902775195.1). Taxonomy (GTDB): domain Bacteria; phylum Bacillota; class Clostridia; order Lachnospirales; family Lachnospiraceae; genus Pseudobutyrivibrio. The sequence continues at coordinate 513 of CACYLQ010000091.1, read as the reverse complement.
GCCCGTAACAACGGTGGAGGTACCTATTCTCCTTGCGAAAAATGTAAGCCACCTAAGAACCCATCAGGTGGAATGCTTTACATTACTGATTATGGCAGAGCATATCACAGTGATATCAACTGCAAAGAAATTAAGCACAATATCAAAAAGGTATTGTATGAAGGTGTTAAGGATAAGATGCGACCTTGCAGCAAATGTGCAGCAGGGAAGCATTAGTGTTTGTGAATTTTAAGGAGGAACCGTGGAAGCATTTGGTTTAGTTTGCATGTACAGTATTACAGCTTTTGATGATTATAGAACAAGAAGTATTAGGGTGGTGGAAATTATCGTATTTGCGATAATTGGAATCATTATGAATATAGTTGCGCCAAGGTACACAGTTTTAAGCGTTGCAGGTGGCGTGGGAGTAGGCCTTGTTATGCTTGCTTTTAGCATCCTTTCAAAGGAAAAGCTAGGAAAAGGAGATGCACTTATTGTGATGGTTTCAGGGCTTTATCTTGGATTTATGAATAC